>PCTK01000017.1:0-11806 GCA_002786505.1 Nitrospinae bacterium CG22_combo_CG10-13_8_21_14_all_47_10
CCAAATTCTTCGGACAAAATAATGATGCGCCATTAAAGTTAAAATATATTGCACCGTCATAACGCAGGCAAAGGGAACCAGACTGGGTGAAAGAGTTCCGGTAATGGCAAACAATGCCAAAAGGAAAAGTGGGAGGTCGAGTCCATTCCAACGCCAAAACACCAGCAGGATGTTTATTTGCTCATAGCAGACCTTGCGTTGCTCGAATGTTAAATTCGATCGTGAACGCCAATTCTCCGCTTTCTCATCGCGTAAAAAACTCCACTCACCGCGAAAAAATAATTGTTGGAACTGCAGGTAATAAAAATAAACCACCAGCACCCATGACATATTAGTCCTGAGCTTTTGCCGGGTGTTTTGAATTTCCCTTTCCATACCATCGTAGCCATGCAGTATCAAAGTAGCCAAACTCTGCTTGCAGTAATCATATGAGATGGCTCGCAAAATAATCATTGCGGCAATGATTTTCAGGACTTGCCCGTATTCAGGAAAACCCTTAATGAGTCCAACCACCACCGCAAGGTAGGCAAAGTAACCGGCGATGCCATCAATCAGCCTGCCCCAGTCACTGGCCATGCCCTTGGCGCGGGCAAGTTGCCCATCGACGCAATCCAGCACCAAAGTGACTTCCAGCAAAATCCCCCCCAGAACCAGGGACACCGGACTGGCAAAGCTGAATGCATACCCTGAAGCAAACCCCATCAAGACAGAAAAATAAGTCACCTGATTGGGGGTCACCGGGGTGTTCTTCAATAACCCTACAATTTTTTTCGCAACAGGATCCTGAATATAACGATTGACTGGCTCCACCAGACCCACGACTGTGTACCCCGATGTATCACCCATTTCCTATAACCATTTATTTTGCTGGTACCAACTGATCGTCTCGGCCATCCCTCGACTCAGTTCATATTGAGGTTCGAAGTCAAACCCTTTAAAAAAATGTTCCGCTGATGCGGACCAGGAGCTTTGCCGTATATCAATCATCCTCTGCCTGTCAAATAGGGCAGGCCTGGAGCTTACTCGGGCCAAAACCTCAAAAAACAGAGCTACCGGAGTCAGCATCCCTTCTGGAATTTTCAAGGTTTTTATCCTGACATTCATAATGCGAGCGCACTCTTTTGCCACCTGCTCCCAGGAATGAACACAGCCATCAGTAACAAAATAACTGCGCCCTTCCTGTTTGATTGGGTGGGAAGCGGTGAGCATTGCCTGGACCAGATCGGAAACATAAATAAGTGAAAGTTCTTTACCCGCCCGGCCAATTTGCAGGCCCCAGCCTTTTCCGATCAGCTTGATAAAAGTAAAAAAGTTTTCTTCTCGCGGGCCGTATACCACCGGAGGGCGAATAACAGTAACCGGGAGCGATTGCGAATACTGCAAGGCAATTTCTTCTCCCGCAAGCTTGGACTGTCCATAAAAAGTCACTGGCCTGCAAGGGGTGATCTCATCAACAAGGCTACCTTGGGGGCTGGGACCCGTTGCCGCCAGACTGCTCAGGTGAACGATGCCTTTAATCCGGCTTCCACGTTGTCGGCATTGTTCGTAAAGGTTTGAACAGGCCGTCGCATTGACCTGAAAATAGCCAGCGCGGGATTTTGCCCTGGTCAGCCCCGCACAATGGAAAATGTAATCCAACTTCTCTAAACCCGGGATTACGAAATCCGATTGCGCCAGGTCCACCCGATGGAGAACCACCTTGGAGCCATCCAGCCATTTGAGGTCAGAGCGCTCCCTAACCAACCCATGCACCTCGCAACCAGAGGCCAAAAGCTGGTCTACCAGATGACTGCCGATGAAGCCATTCGCCCCGGTAACTAAGGCCGTGGCCCCGTTAAGATGTGATAAGACGTTCATAAATGCGATGTCTTTTATAGACAGTTCCCCCTATCCGGTACATCGGTTCGAGAATGCTTTTATTATCTTCCAACAACCAGGACATCTCACACCATTTTATCTTTTTTTCCAGGAATAACCGGTAGGTTTCATAATAGAACCAGGCATCAATACCCAGCCTGCGGTATTTTTTCTTCACCCCAAGAGTCAGCACCCGGTAGGTGTCAATTTTGTTTTTACCCCACAGGAATCGAGCCCAGCCAAAAGGAAAGAGACTGCCATCCATTTTTTTCAGAACCTGGTTGACATCGGGCAAGGCCAAAGAAAAACCTGCAGGCTCCCCATTAACTTCAGCAATCAAACAAAACTCAGGCTGTATAATGGATTTCATTTCCCGGGCAGAAAATTCAAATTCTTTTTGAGTCATGGGAACAAACCCCCAATTCACGCTCCATGCTGAATTATAAATATCCCAAAGAATAGAAATCTCTTTTTCAAACTGCCCCAGATCCAGCGACCTGACATTGAAGTGATTCCTCTGATTCAGCTTTATCGCGGCACGCTCCAGATAATCCGGAATCTTAACCAAATCCAACCGCAACGCCAATAAGTCTTTGGCCTTTTGCAGGCCCCATGCTTCAAAATACCCTGCATAAAATTCGGGATTGTAGGGAATTCCGAACATCGTGGGAGACTCAAACCCCTCTATCAGCAGACCACATTCGTGATTGGTAGACAAGTTCATCGGCCCCATAAGACGGGCATGCTTTCTATCCCGGCACCACTGAAAAGCCTGGTCTAATAAGAGCTTGAAGAGATTCGGGTCATCGACCGATTCAAACATGCCGAACATGCCGACTGATTCCGAGTGAACATCCTGATAGTTCCGGTCATGAACCAGGGCAATCCGCCCTACCGGAGAACGGTCACTATCCACCGCCAGAAAAAGATCAGCGTCCGCATGTTCAAAAAAGGGGTTGATATCAGAATTCAGAAACGTTTTACGTTCCCGTATGAGAGGAGGAACCCAGCATGGCTGGTCTTTATAAATTTTCCAGGGAAGGCGGATGAACCGTTCCAGGTCCTGGCGAGTCTCAACCTTTACAAGTTCGAAACCCATTTTTACTTTGGGATCACGCCTAGCTGTGTCCCCAGTTTCCTGAAAGAGCCGAGAACTTTATCAAGGTCCTTTTGATCATGGGAGGAGGTATAGCTGGTTCGGATCATCGCGTTTAAGGGTGGCACAACTGGCGACACTGCAACTCCAGCAAAAACTCCGTCATCAAAAAGGAGCCGGTTTAAATAAAGTGTAAGGGCTTCTTCTCCAATTTTAATGGGCACGATAGGAATGGAGTTGTTATTCACCTGAAAACCCATATCAAAAAACCCTCTTTTTATATAAGCAGTGTTATCCCGCAACTTTTCGATGCGTTCCGGCTCATTAATCATGATATCCAGCCCCGCAATAACGCCTGCAACCGATGCAGGCGGCAGAGCCGCAGTAAAAATAAACGCGGAGGCTTTATGGCGAATGAACTCTGTGATCTTGGACTTTGCGGAAATAAATCCACCGATGGAGCCCAGACTTTTGGAAAATGTTCCCATATAAATATCTATTTCATCTTCCAGATTGTAGTAATTGGCAACACCCCTGCCGCTTTCACCCATGACTCCCAGGCCATGAGCTTCATCAACCATAACACTGGCGCCATAGTCTTTCGCCAGTTTCACAATAGCAGGCAGGTTCGCAATATCGCCACTCATGCTGAATACACTGTCGGTAATAATTATCTTTCCTTCAACATCTGAATATTTTTTCAAATAATATTCAAGGTGATCCATGTCATTGTGCTGATAGCGAACTGTCTTTCCCGGTGATACGCTACACCCTTCATAAATACTGGCATGGTTTTCCCGATCCGAAAACGCTATATCCTTTCTACCAAGGATGCAGGCAATAGTTCCCTGATTTGCCTGGAACCCTGTAGACATGACAATGGAATCTTCCCGGTGCAAGAAAGAGGAAATCTCCCTTTCCAGGGTTTTATGTAAATTGAAAGTACCATTGAGAAAACGGCTTCCGGTGCAACCAATGCCAAATTTTTCTACCGCTTCCTTGGCCGCTGAAACCACGCCAGGCTCCTGAGCCAACCCCAGATAATTATTGGTGGAAACAGAAACAGCTTGTTTCCCGTCGATGACAACATGGCATCCATCAATTTCCTGGATTTCCCGGAAATACGGATAAATCCCCAGTTCCTTGGCTTGTTCCGGGGCAAAATAGCCAAAACATTTTGCCAGAATCCCTTTTTCCTTACCGTTGGAAGGCCGCAGGTGGGAACTTTCAAAATCAAATTTCTTTTTTAACAAGGAAGTGATTTTGCTTTTCTTTAAATGGGAGGGTTCGTTGTCGTCGCTTTCAAACTCGGTGAGGAGGGTAAAAGGTTTTGTCATAAGGGTCTCATCATAAATTTATAAAATTCTTAACCGTGATCAAAGGTTTCAGTTGGCGGCATGCTTCCACAACTTCCCAAGCGTGGGAAGCAACCCCGAACAAACAGTTTGGCCATACAGGGAATTCTCCCCCTGATCCTTAATCAGTCGGCGATGCGCCTCTCCTAATGCATGATAAGGAAGATCAGGAAACAAGTGATGCGTGGCATGAAAGCGAAGCCCCACCGGCGCCCATAAAGGAGTCGTCCATCTATTCCCGGGGATATTGACTGAATCCAGCATTTGGTTTGGGTAGCTCATCGCACTTTCTTTGGGGTTTTGATAGCGGTGAGCCCCCAAGGTTCTAACGGCATTAACCGTAAAAATTAATGCCCCAATACAGTACCACAGGAACAGGGCTTTAACAGGAATAATTTTCGCTAAAATGCCCCCCAAAAAGGCCCAGGCAAAAAGACAGGCCAAAACCTCTTGAATTTTCCACCCTTCCGCATTCTTCCAGGAAGACTCCGGCCGCTTGTAATCCAGGTCGATGACCAACGCAGACATCCTCGCCATCAGGAAGGTTCTCATTTTTTTATTAGCCAGAGATAGAGGAGTTAAAATCGAAAAACGCGCCAAAAATATAATCGGCACCAGAAAAGAAAAAAGAATATGAATAACAATCCACTTCCTTCCTCTTAAAGCAAAAGGAAAATATTCTCCGTCTTTTTCAGTTCCATAAAAATTCTGTTTATGGTGATCAAAATGCACAGACTGATAAAGAAAAACAGGAATCATAAGAGGAAAACCACATAGCAAATTCCAGGTCCAACGGAATACTTTAAAAGCACCCTTTTTAAAATGTACAATTTCATGAATAAATAAAGCCGCCCGGTACAGAGCCAAACACGAGAGAACCACAAAAAGGATTTGCTGGAAAGAAAAAGCCGAGGCATTGAGAGCAAGCCCAAAAGCACCCCAACCAAAGATGGCGCTGAATAAAAAATCCAACCAATAAATAATCGGACTGGGCCGGAAAAGGTCTTTCACCAGTTCTCTCGCCCTGTTCATCGGGAAATCTTCGTGATATTGATGGGGCTGTTGCGTCAAAACAAGGGTCCTAATAACAGGTCACTAATATTTTTCCGCGCAGGATACGCACAGAACATTTTCCGGCATGAGCATGATGCGGCCTTCCGGGATTGGGTTTTCGCAACGGACGCAGATCCCAAATTCCGGCAAGTCCACTTTGTTCAAGGCGTTTTCCAGCTTATGCAGTTTGGCCTTGGCTGAGTTTAACGAGGCTTCGCTGATACCCTGACTGCTGATCGCTTCCATTCGGGTGAGCCTGCCTATGGCATTGTCTGGAGCAACCGGCTTAGAGCTTGCGGTGAAACTCTCTACCAGTTTCTTTTGCACCTCAATCTCTGCAACGATTTTCTTTTTGAGTTCTGCCCTGCCTTCATCATTCATACAAGATCCTACCATTAATGTGCAAAAACCGGGCTATTTTGGAACAGGAATGAACCCGGACATCGCACACCTCTGCGCCAGCAGAGGGGTGAATCGACGGGTATCTTTGGAGAGGTCATCCATAAACTCATGAGCCAGACTCTGATCTTCGAAACATTCGTAAACATCCTCCAGAAACCCTCCCCGCAAAAGTGGATGCTCGAGAAAATCCCGGCCCGGCCGGGTAAAAATTTCCAACGGCCATTCCGTCACCTCGACCTGTTCCAGACCCAACTCTTCCAGCCATTGCCGGGCCTGTTTGGCGGAGGGGCGCTCCTCTATATATTCGGCCAGGGCCTTTCGTTCTTTTGCCAGATTTCTCCGTTTCATCTCCTCCTCCACCAGGAGCCATAAAGAATCAAATGTTCCTAATGAGGGAAACGTCAGCACAATTTGTCCACCCGGTTTTAATAATCGAACCAGATTACGGAGGGCCTCAAACCGGTTCGGGCGAAAAAACATGAAAGAGAGGTTACCGGTAATACGGTCAAAACGTGGGAGTGTTGCGGGCAGAAGGCGCATATCCCCCACTTCAAACCGCAACCAGGGCATTTGTCGGCCTTGAATCGACCTGGAGCGAAGCACTTGTGCCTGATGAATGTCAATTGCCAGAACCCTTCCCTGAGGTCCTACCAGCTCCGCCAGATGAAACGCAGGGATCCCTCCTCCCGCCGCAATGTCCAGTACCGAGTCACCCGGTTGCAGTTCCAGTTTATGCATCAACAATTGTGCAAACGGGGTGGACCAGGGGTCGTTTTCGGGCAAAGGCCAGGATGGCATCATGACATTCCTTTCTATTTTTATTAACTGGCGGTTATTATATAAGGAACCTTTATCTACCGGATAACTAATTCAGCATGGATATTTTTACTGGCGAAAGACTTCCCGACTCATGCGCCATCTGTCTTCTTGGCCATGGAAGCAGGGACCCGGATGGCACTCAGGAGTTCCTTGCCCTGTGGAAAAAATTACGCGACAGAAATTTCTGTCAAATTACCGAAGGCGGTTTTTTGGAATTTGCCAAACCCACTATTTCGGAGGCTTTGTCCGCTTGCCACCGTCACGGCATTAAAAATATAATTATACTTCCGGGTATTTTGTTTTCCGGAAAACACACGCAAAAGGATATCCCCAAAATTGCCAATGAAATGTTTCAGGGGCTTCCGGAAATTAATTTGATTTTTGCCGAACCTCTCGCACCACAACCGGAATTGATGGAAGTCTGCCGGGAACGTATTGAACAGGGAGAAAGCGGTTCCCAAGAATCCATTTCCCGGTCAGAAACTTTGCTCATGACCGTGGCCCATGGAAGCCGCAATACAGACTTCAACGCACAGGTCGAAAAAAACCTTTCCCGATTGGGGAAAAAACTGGGTTTCGGCAAAACCCTTACCTGCTTTGCGGGAAACTCCCAACATTTCCTGGCTGATATGCTAAATAAATTTACTTCACAAAAGTTTCGCCGTGTCATCTTATTACCCTTTTTTTTATTCACGGGGGTCTGGGTTAAACGGGTACACAGCCTGGCCGATACTTTTCAAGGAAAATACCCGGATATAGAATTCCTCAAAATCCCTCATCTCGGTTATCATGATTTAATCGTTGAAGCATTGATTCAACGAGTCAGAGAGAAGGTACAATGAAAATTCCCTTATTAAAAAATCATACCGTCAACAAGCACTTAGGAAAGCTTGCCGTTTTTTTCTTTCTTTCTGTTTCTCACACAGTTCAGGCGCAAACTTCCACAATCCCAGACATGATACGGATCGAAGCGGACTGCTTCACGATGGGAAGCGAAGAGTTCGTGGTTGAGGAACCGGAGCACAAAGTTTGCCTCAATCCCTACTACCTCGGGGTTTACGAAGTCACCCAGGAAAAATTTGAAAGCGTTATGGGTTACAACCCGTCCCATTTCAAGGGAACAAAGCTACCCGTTGAAAATGTCTCATGGCCCGAAGCAGACGCCTATTGCCGGACCTTTGAGGGCCGACTCCCTACCGAAGCAGAATGGGAATATGCGGCGCGAGCAGGCTCTACCACTGCTTTTCCCTGGGGCTGGGACATGGACGACACTTACGCCTGGCACCGGAGTAATTCGCAAAACATTACGCATCCTGTAGGACAAAAAAAGGCTAATCGTCTGGGCTTGTACGATATGAACGGCAATGTCTGGGAATGGGTGGGCGACTGGTACCGCGAAGATTATTATGAAACAAGCGCCCTGTCAAAACCGGCAGACAACCCACTGGGACCCACCACCGGGCAATTCGTCATCCTTCGCGGCGGCTCTTTTGAGGATGAAGCATTTTTTCTAAGATCCGCTTCGCGTTATTGGTACCCACCCACGCTGAAACATTTTAATCTGGGATTCCGCTGTGCCGCCAATCCGCCGCCACCCAAGGCAAATGGGGGGACTCAATGAAAAAAGTTTTGGCATTTACTGGCATTGTTTTATCTCTTCTTTTTGGTCCAGAGCCAGCCTGGTCAGAAACGGTGGAAGTGAAAATCATCAAATCCACCTACATTCCTGCGATTATAAAGATCAAGAAGGGCGATAAAGTGAAGTGGGTCAACACGGAAGAGCTCCTGCACACGGTAACGAGCGGAAAGGCCCCCATGCCCGATGGGAAGTTCAATGCCGCCTACGTTAAAAAGGAGTTTGAAGTCACCTTCGACAAACCCGGTTTCTACGATTATTTCTGTGAGTTGCATCCAGCCATCATGCGCGGGGTGGTCATTGTCGAAGCCCCCTAGCGATTTAAAACAGGCCCGCCACTTAGTCGCAAATATAGGGAATTTTATTACAATATTTTTGACATAGAAAACAAAACGAATTAAAAGAAGGTATTCCTACTATAATCGTCTAAGAAGGAGGAAATCATGAAGCAAGAATTGATTGCCAACCTTGGGCCACTGGCCCCGTTAGCGGGTTCTTGGGAAGGCGATAAGGGAGACGATATTGCTCCCGACGAAAACCCCAGAGACATAGAAAACAATAAATATCGCGAACGGTTGGTGCTGGAACCTTTCCTCCCTGTGAACAATCACGCACAAACTCTTTATGGACTGAGGTATTCAACCATGGCGTGGCGGTTGGGTGCTGAAGACCCTTTTCACGAAGAACTGGGGTACTGGCTTTGGGACCCGGCAGAAAAGCAGGTGCTTCGATGTTTCATCGTACCCCGTGGAGTAACGGTGATCGCAGGCGGAACCGTGGAACCGGGTGCGCAAGAGTTCCAATTGGCCGCCAGAGTGGGATCAGAAACCTACGGCATCTGCTCTAACCAGTTTCTGGAACGTGAATTCAAAACAATTCGCTATGACCTGAAGGTCACCATCCACAATGAAAACAGCTTCAGTTATGACGAAGACACTCAACTTCAGATCAAGGGCCAGGGCGAACCATTTCACCACACCGACAAAAACACCCTAAATCGGATTTGAATATCGGCAGGTCCGGTTTAATTTGTTGGAATATACCGCAAAGGGGAATATATTTATAAAAGAGAGGTACCTTTTTATATAAAGAAGGTTGTCAACCCTCCAACCTGACATTGAGAAGAGCCATGCTGATTGCGCCGATAGACCGTAATAAAGAACCGGACCCGGAGAAACATATAAGCAGGATCAATTCTCCTTACTGGACCTTGCCTAGCAATGGCGGGCTGGGCCCCTCGCAAAATGTCAGGTCATCTCATTCCAGTGAAGGCATCATATTAAGGGTTAGAGATACCCGCCTGATGGAACGCCGTAAAAATTTTGCCCCACCTGAGCCTCTGGAACATGAACGCCGCGAGAGAAATAATCGCCAACATGTTGAAGACCCTGCCAGCCATCATATTATTGTCGTCGCTCTCGAACATAAAGTTGGAGAACCCGACCCTTGGAAGGCCGGAGATCGCGTGTCAGTCATTTCCAGAAACCGAACCGCCGCACAGAAACCGCAAGCGCCACCCGGCCCCCCAAAACCTCCTTTGCTGACCAGGGATGAAGGCGACTATGTTTTGCACCTCAGCAAAGACTCCCCCAACAAACGCCAGCCGTGAGAGCGCCCACTAATGCATTTCTGGCCCCTGAATTTTTCTGTCGAAATGGGCAATGCCAAAGGTGAGGAGAATCGCCACGGCGATCAGGCTTATGGCCGTCAACAGGTGGTTCAGCAACTCTGGGGCAAAAAGTAATAAGAGTCCCAACTCAAGCATCATCACTCCTGAAACCAGTTTCAGAATACGGCCTTCTTTTTCGCTCAACTTTCGAGAGCCCAGCGTTTTGGCAAAAATCAAAACAATCGCTATCAATGGAATCACATAAATAATATTGTAAAACACCAGGTAAAGATAATAACCCCATGAAGTCAAATCATGCAGTGTAAGGAGTCGGGTAAAAACCATCGGGAATCCCGCCGTGCACAATAACTCGTAAGAATTAGCGACAATGGCCAGCATGACAGTCCCCATAATCATGGTTGGCAGGCTCGGCGCGCCCATCAGCCCCCTGATTCGTTCGTAAAGACCCGGCTTGGCACTATCCGGGATGGATAGCGAAACTCCTTTCTGGAAGAAAAAATAATCTTTTATATTGATTGAAGAAATTCCGATAGCAACAATAGCGGCAATGACAGTTATGGTCCTTATTTCTCCTATATAAAGAAAAAGGTTTAACCAGGCCGCCATGAAAATGAAGTAAATGAATCCGGAGCAGAACACAAAAATTCCACCTATCAGCAACATCCTTTTTCGGTCTTTGGCATTGACCAGCAAACTCAGCATCAACAACAAAACGAAGAAGGCACAGGGATTGAACGCGTCCAGCCCGGCAATGATAATTGTAAAAACAGGCAAGGATATGCTGTCAGGATCAAGTTCTCCGAAAATTGGCAGGGAAATGTTTTTTGTCTTCACCTGCTGGCCCGAAATTTCTTTACGACCATCGACAAGAACTGCCCGGCAGTTTAAGAGTTCGTCCCGCAGATGAGCCCCGGTAGTCTTCTCGTCGAGATATCCAATCACCGCCTGTTCACAAAACAAAAAGGCCGGCACGGCAAATTCGCCATCACCTATTTTCTCCGAAAGGGTCTTATACAAAGCCGCACTTTCCGGATTTTCACTTATTTCATAAGAGTTGAGTTCCAACCAATCGTAAGACCTGGCCAGTTTACTGACAAAAGGTTTGGCCCTCCGGCAATGCGGACAGGCTTTCGACCAGAAAAAATGAAACCGTATTATTTTTTCGCCTTCGGAGGTTACCCGGAGCCAAGGCGTACTAACCGCCTCACCAAAAACAAACATCGGTAGCAGGAATTGTAATCCAATTACCAAAAAAATTGTTTGCACCCAAAGTTTCATTTTCAGCATTGGGGAAAAAATTTTGTCAGAATCCGATTCATTATTTAAATATGTCTACCAAATTTAAGAAGAGATAATCAGCCCTATCTAAATCATATTTACACCTTACTATCATACAGCTTCAAATTGGAAAGGCTCAATCAATTCTCTAGAACCGTTTCATATCCCGTCATGACGTGGCAACTCGGAAGGTAGAAACCGAATGAGAAAGCGGGGTCGGGGCCGATGGAGAAAATGGATCAATCCCCTCTCCCGAAACAGGAAAACCCGGCAAAATCTTTCATGATTTTAGATGCTTAAAATCAATCACATACCAATATTTTTTCCATTAACCCTTTTTAATTCAAAATAAATGGAATAGTTAATATGAAGAAGTTATCATACATAAAGAAAAGTCATTCTGGATCTCCGGAAAATTGGTAGCAAACAATTGGGAGGTGGATATGAAGGCTCTTATCATTGACGGCAACCGTCAAAACGGGCACCTCGTTGAGGCGTTTTTATCGAATCAAGGTTTTCCCGAAACCTCCGTTATTTACCATACCAATGACCTTGAAGGAGCCATAGAGATTATAAGCTCCCACCACTTTCAACTCATCATCATTGACCCTTCTTTTTCCAGAGAATTTGGTCTTCCTCTGATAAAAACAGTAAAAGATTTTTCCCCTTCCACAACAATA
>PCTK01000017.1:11853-13128 GCA_002786505.1 Nitrospinae bacterium CG22_combo_CG10-13_8_21_14_all_47_10
ACAACAATGTTCAAATCAGGGAGCCGATTGGCATCTGGACAAAATAAGACAGTTTGACCTGCTTCCAGCAATGGTCAGGAAATCCCTGAACCTGGCTTTGGTCTGGCCAGATAATTTGATAGCACCCAAAAAAACTTTATCCTTAATTTCAAGATGAAATTCTATTTCTTATTCTTGCACAATTTTTTGACGGACAAGAAGTAGTTGCTTACTTAACCCTATTACAAATCAGACCTGTTGATCGGGTAATCTTGATCGTTGCCATAAAGGGAGAGATGAATGTCACAACACCCATACTTTCTTTTACTATTTTCGATGAAAAAAACAATTTTATCAGCAGGTATACTATTATTTTCGGTGATGGTCTTTGACTCCACAGCCAAAGACAGTGGGGACGCAACGGAGCATGGAATGCATCATGACAAGATGCACTCTATTAATGATAATAGAATATCCCTGGGACTTCCCGCGGCAATGAAGCAACATCAATTAGAAAATATGAGGGCGCATTTAGAAGCAATCCGTTCAATTTTAGGATTCATTTCTGACGGTTCGTTTGACAAAGCATCCCAACTGGCCCACACCAAACTGGGGTTGACGGAGGAAATGAAAAAAATGTGCGATATGTTTGAAAATGAAGAGTTCAAAAGTTTAGGTCTGGCTTTTCATAGAAGTGGTGACGCTTTGGGAGAGGCTTTAAAAACAAAAGATATCACTAAATCTCTTGACACACTGCATACAACAATGGGATATTGCGTTCAATGCCATGCCGCTTATCGGCAATAATTTTCACCGAGAACTTCTGCAGAAAAATACCTGTTGATCACATTTTATGAATAGAGCATATAGCAATGAAATATTTAACATGGAAGTTTCATTGCCAGCTTTATTCTGGACGATTTTGCTATTCGTCATATCCCCAAAACCTTCCTGGGCAGAAAAACCTTTCAGTTGCACCCCCGAACCACCCTATGATGCCCCGCAATATGTAGAGCCCACGGTAAAACCTGAAGTTTCCAAACTACGCCTGATCGACAATAAAGACGGGACCATCACCGACCCAGACTCCGGTTTGCTTTGGACCAAAAAGGACAGCTACGCCGATCTGGGGAAATGCCTGACATGGCAGGAGTCTATGGAATACGTGGAGAAACTGAACACCGGGAATTATACGGGCTGGAGAATGCCAACCATGAAGGAACTTGCCACCCTTTATGACCCCACCAAGGAAAATAATATGGCCTGGGACCACAACCCGGAATATCCACTCGCGCT
>PCTK01000017.1:13179-13365 GCA_002786505.1 Nitrospinae bacterium CG22_combo_CG10-13_8_21_14_all_47_10
CGGCATTGTGGCAGAAGAAAAATGCTGTGCCAAAACTCTATATTTTGTGAAAGGGTTCATACACTTGCGCAATACGGAGCAATGCAACAACGGCGGCGTTCGCGCTGTGAGAACCTTGAAATAAATTACCGCCTCATAAACATGATCTCGGTCGCTTCGGCGCAACCGGGATTAACAAATGTCTAA
>PCTK01000017.1:13372-23536 GCA_002786505.1 Nitrospinae bacterium CG22_combo_CG10-13_8_21_14_all_47_10
TCAGCATTACCCCTTTTGCTGGAACTGGCAAATGAATAAAAAAACAATTCTGATTGTTGGGGGAGTAGCAGGGGGGGCAACTGCGGCCGCTCATGCCAGGAGGCTGTCGGAGGAAGCCGAAATTATTATTTTCGAGCGCGGCCCACATGTCTCCTTCGCCAATTGCGGCCTCCCTTATTACGTGGGGGGAGAAATTACGGAAAAAGAAGATTTGCTTGTCCAAACTCCTGAAAACCTTCGTTGCCGATTTAATCTGGATGTCCGCGTGATGTCTGAGGTAACCGCCATTGATCCCGTCGGCAAACGCATAGAAATTACCTTGGCTGATTCAAATGAAAAATATTGGCAGAGTTATGATGAACTTATTTTATCAACGGGAGCAAAACCCTTAAAACCACCCATACCAGGAATTGACCGGCCTGGACATTTTAGCGTTCGCGGGATTCCTGATGTGGATGCGATCAATCAATGGATCACCCTCCAAAAGGCGCAAAGGGCTGTTGTCATCGGCGGAGGATTCATTGGATTGGAAATGGCAGAACAACTGCAAAGGAGAGGTTTGCAAGTCAGCGTGGTCGAAGCCATCTCCCAGGTCATGTCCCCTCTGGATCCTGAAATGGCTGGCTGGCTCCACAAGGAGCTTCAATCGCATGAGGTCGCTTTGTATTTAGGGGATCCTGTCGCTCAATTTAATTCTCCCGACGAAGTAAATCCAGCCGCCGCCTCTGTTGTGGAACTTAAAAGCGGCGCACAAGTGCCCGCCGATGTGGTCATTCTTGGTTTGGGAGTTCGGCCAGAAACGACCCTTGCAAAAGAGGCCGGGCTGACGATTGGAGAAAAGGGAGGAATTAAAGTTAATGAATTTCTTAGAACCAGTGACCCCCACATCTGGGCAATAGGGGATGCCATTGAAGTGCAGGACTTCGTCACTAAGGAGCAGGTGTTGATTCCCTTGGCTGGCCCCGCTAACCGTCAGGGACGGATTGTCGCTGAAAATATTTTTGGAGAATCCATCAAATATCCCGGAACTTGTGGAACATCTATTTTCCGGCTCTTTGATTTTTCTGTAGCCAGTACGGGAGCCAACGAGAAAACATTACGTCGATTGAACCTGCAGTATGAGGCTGTCTATTTACATCCTCCGGCTCACGCGAGCTATTACCCGGGGGCGCACCGGTTGGCCATGAAAATGCTCTTCCATCCCGGAAATGGCAAATTGTTGGGAGCACAAATTATCGGAAAAGATGGCGTGGATAAACGAATTGATGTTTTAGCAACTGCGCTAAATGCCGGAATGACGGTCCATGATCTGGAAGACCTGGAACTTGCTTATGCACCTCCCTTTGGATCGGCCAAGGATCCTGTTAACCTGGCCGGGATGGTTGCCCAGCATGTGGTCCACAATGACATTCAAAATGCGCAGTGGCATGAAATTGCCAACCTTAACCATAAAGAATCTATCCTCCTCGATGTTCGGGATGCTGACGAGCATAGCGAAGGGTTTATCCCCGAGTCAAAAAATATTCCTTTGCCCGAGTTGCGGAAAAGGATGGATGAACTGCCAAAAGATAAAGAAATCATAGTTTATTGCCAAACAGGGCAACGCTCTTATTTTGCCTGCCGTCTATTAACCCAAAAAGGATTTAAAGCTAAAAATTTATCGGGTGCTTATCGCACCTGGCAAATAGCTACAAACAGCAACCCCTGAACCGGGAATGGCTATTTCTTTAAATAGGGGAATATTTGGTTTCACCGTGCTATCTTAAGACTATTCACTAATATTTACGGTGTTCCTATGAAAGCTTTGGTTCTCGATACTCCCCGCGATAAATGGGAAACAACAACGGGAATGAACCTGGCCGATGTGCCAGCACCGGAACTGGAAGAAAGCCTTCGCCCTGACGATTCCAACAAATGCATCATCAAACCTCTTTATACAGGGTTCTGCGGTTCCGATAAAAGCCTTTGGTTTCGCCATGCTTTCAAGGATATGCTCCTCGACTCCCGCGACCGGGATGGGCAACCATACAGGATTTGTGGACACGAGCTTTTGGGAGAAATACTGGAAGTCGGTTCTTACTCCAAAAAAAATTACGGTTATAAACCGGGTGATATCGTCTCGACGGAATCCCACATCTTCTGCGGAGTTTGCCACCAGTGCAAAATCGGCGATGCCCATGTCTGCTCAGACCATCTCATTATAGGGATCTCCACGGATGGCTGTTTTGCCGAACAGGTCAAACTGCCGGCCAAAGAATTATGGCGCACTGATCTGGACAAAATTCGCCCGGAGGTCGCCGCCATCCAGGAACCTCTCGGAAACTCGGTGCATGCATGCAGTCGGGTCGATCTTCGCGGCAAAACCATAGCTGTGTTTGGGTGCGGCACGATAGGGCTCTTCACTATTCTTGTCGCCCGTTCAATGGGGGCCACCACAATCATTGGTGTCGATTCTTCAAAATCCAACCTGAAAATAGCGGAAGAACTTGGCGTGGACTCCACCTTACAGGTCATCACAGACCAGCTTAAGAAGTCCGGGCCGGCACCAGACCTGGAAGTCGCCGACAAAATCCGCCAGCAATGTTTTGGCGAAGGCGTTGATGTCGCCTTTGAAATGGCCGGAAGTAATCAGGCTTTGAACACGGCGATCGCCTCAACTCGCGCTGGCGGGGATATTATTTTGTTCGGACTTTCTTCTGGCGACTACACACTTACCAATTTTCAGGATATTATTTTATTTGGAAAAACTTTACACAGTGTTGTCGGTCGAAAGGTTTTCCAAACCTGGTACATCGTCAGCAACCTGCTGATGTCAAGAGGGCATTCCCTGCAAGCCAAAATTTATGATGTCATTTTAAACAAGGGCAAAGGCACGATTGTCCCGTTCAAGGATATCGAAAAAACGCAATTTGAAAAAGCCATCACATCGCATCCCAAAATCGTATTGAAGTATGACTGACAAAAGCAAAGATAATTTTTACGAGCGCCTCAGGTCTGAGGTAGAAAGCATTCACAAGGCTGGCCTCTTTAAGAATGAACGTGTGTTGCTTTCTCCACAAGGCGTCCACCTTTCCACATCCCAGGGGGAGGTGCTTAATTTCTGCGCAAATAATTATCTCGGACTGGCCAACCACCCTGAGATCCTCGAATTTGCCCATCAGGCTCTCGATCAATATGGTTACGGCATGGCTTCGGTGCGGTTCATCTGCGGCACTCAGGATATCCACAAGCAGTTGGAGCAAAGCATTTCCGCATTCCTTCAAACTGATGACACAATTCTTTATTCCTCATGTTTTGATGCCAATGGCGGTCTGTTTGAAACCCTGTTGACAGAACAGGACGCGGTGATCAGCGACCGGCTGAACCACGCCAGCATCATAGACGGGGTGCGTCTTTGCAAGGCCAACCGGTTTCGCTACAACCATGCTGACATGAACCACCTGGAAACCCAATTAAAAAGGGCGGAAAATTACCGGCACCGGATCATCGCCACCGATGGTGTTTTCAGCATGGATGGGGATGTCGCGCCGCTGGCGGAAATTTGTGACCTTGCTGACCGTTATGATGCTTTGGTTATGGTCGATGACTCGCATGCCACGGGTTTTTTCGGCAACACCGGGCGCGGCAGTATTGAATATCGCAGAGTCATGGGGCGGGTGGACATCATCACTTCAACTTTTGGCAAAGCTCTGGGCGGCGCCTCTGGCGGATTCACCAGCGGACGCAAAGAAGTCATAGACCTTTTGCGCCAACGCTCTCGCCCTTATTTGTTTTCCAACAGCCTGTCTCCGGTCATCGCCGCCACCACTGTTAAAGCCATCGACCTCATTTCAAGCTCCCGAAACTTGATCAACAAGCTTCGTGAAAATGTGAAATATTTCCGGTCGGCAATTTCCAGCGCAAGTTTCGAAATCCGGCCCGGTGACCACCCCATCATTCCTATCATGATCGGCGATGCTTCCGATGCGAAAAATATGGCAGACAAATTGTTAAAGGAAGGCATCTATGTGGTCGCCTTCAGCTATCCGGTCGTCCCGAAAGATACGGCACGCATTCGCATCCAGATTTCCGCCGCCCACAATACCAAGGACCTTGACCAGGCGGTGGAAGCTTTCAGCAAAGTCAAAACCAACGGTGACTTATGAGTAGGGAACCGAACGATAAAAGCGAACTGACAAAAGGAGTCCCGGTAGATTTAATAAACCACATCTCTTATGCCGAAGGTTCGGTGGTCAGCAAAACCATGGTTCATAAAGAAACCGGAACCCTCACTCTTTTCGCCTTTGATACGGGCCAGGGTTTGAGTGAGCATACTGCTCCATTTGATGCCATCGTACAGATCCTGGATGGCCTTGCAGAAATTACCCTGGGAGGAAAGAAGGTCAGCGTCAAGACCGGAGAACTCATCATTATGCCCGCAAACATTCCCCATGCCGTCCACGCTCCGGAAAAATTCAAAATGCTCCTGACCATGATTCGTGCCTGACGAACAATTTTCCCGACACCAAACTTTCTTAATTCTTCTTTTAATTGTAATGTTTTGCTACCTTTATGTGACTGCATGGGTTGACATTCATCAACAAGGCATTCTGACAATTAACTGGCTTTAAATTCTTATTAGCCGGGAAAGATAATATGAAAAAATTGATATTACTGGGACTCATTGCCGGTTTCTTTTGGGCCTTTTCTTATTATGGCCTCGGGCAATATCTAACCCTGGAATATATAAAAGGGCAACAAGCCAGTTTCTCAAATTTTTATAAAGAAAATGCGTTATTAGCGATTGGCGCTTATTCCGCGGCCTATATCCTCACCACTGCCCTGTCCCTACCGGGAGCGGCCCTGCTGACCTTGCTGGGTGGGGGATTGTTTGGCCTTGTGACCGGCACAATTATCGTTTCTTTTGCCAGCACCATCGGCGCAACCCTGGCTTTTCTTGTTTCGCGTTTGCTGTTGCGTGACTGGGTTCAGGATAAATTTGGCCGTTATTTGAGCACATTCAATGACGGCATCAAAAAAGACGGAACCTTTTACCTGTTCACCCTCCGATTGATTCCAGCCGTTCCTTTCTTTGTCATTAATCTGGTCATGGGCCTGACTCCCATGAAAACGCTATCATTTTTTCTGGTGAGCCAGGTCGGTATGCTGGCAGGAACAATGGTTTTTGTCAATGCCGGAACACAACTCGCTCAAATCGAGTCTTTAGGCGGTATTCTCTCAGGAAAAATTATTTTTTCTTTTGTTTTGCTAGGGATTTTTCCATTGCTGGCCAGAAAACTTGTGAGTTTCTATAAAACAAGAAGGATCATGAAAAAATTTAAAAAACCAAAATCATTCGACTACAACATGGTGGTCATCGGAGCTGGATCAGCCGGTTTGGTCACCAGCTTTATCGGGGCGGCCACCAAGGGGAAAGTCGCATTAATAGAAAAGCATAAAATGGGTGGTGATTGTTTGAATACGGGTTGCGTACCCAGTAAAGCGCTTATCCGCTCGGCCAAGTTCATGGCTGATTCTAAAAAATGCCAGAACCTGGGATTCAAAAGCGCCAGGATTGAATTTGATTTTTCCGATGTGATGGAGCGGGTCCAGCGGGTCATTAAAACCATCGAGCCGCACGACTCGATTGAGCGCTACACCTCTCTGGGTGTCGAGTGCCACACAGGTGAAGCCAAAATCTTATCTCCTTATGAAGTGTTGGTGAATGGAAAAACCCTCACCACAAGAAATATTGTCGTTGGGACCGGAGCCCGTCCTTCTATCCCGCAGATCGAAGGCATTGAAGAGGTAGACTACCTGACTTCCGACACCATTTGGAATATTCGCAAACAACCGGACAAGTTACTTGTGCTGGGTGGAGGTCCTATCGGTTCTGAACTGGCTCAGGCATTCGCCCGGTTGGGTTGTACTGTGACTCTGGTTCAGCGCAACAAGCGGCTGATTCCTAAAGAGGACCCTGAGGTATCTCAATTACTTCTGGAGAGTTTCCAGAGTGAAGGAATTCATGTATTGACTGCCCACACTCCCGGAAAATTTTTCAAACGTGATGGAAAAAATTTCCTGGAGTGCGAGAACAACGGGAACTCTGTCGAAGTCGAGTTTGACACTCTTCTGGTCGCATTGGGAAGAAAGGCCAATACAACTGGATTCGGGTTGGAAGAATTGGGCGTTGAATTAACTCCCCAAAAAACGATCAAGGTTGACGCGTACATGAGAACCAACATTCCAAATATTTACGCTTGCGGAGATGTTGTCGGCCCCTACCAGTTCACCCACACTGCCGCCCATCAGGCATGGTATTGCGCGGTGAATTCGATGATAAACCCTTTCTATGGATTTAAAGTCGATTACAGCACTGTTCCCTGGTCAACTTTCACCGACCCTGAGGTGGCCCGGTCTGGCTTGAATGAGCAGGAGGCCAAAGAACAGGGAATCCCTTACGATGTCACCACGTATGGAATCGATGATCTGGATCGCGCCATTGCCGATGAAGCGGCGCATGGAATGGTTAAAGTATTGACGGTCCCCGGCAAAGACAAAATTATCGGTGTCACCATTGCCGGACTGCACGCCGGGGACATCATTGCAGAATATGTCGCCGCGATGAAAAATGGGTTTGGAATGAATAAAATCCTCGGCACGATCCATATCTACCCCACCCTGGCGGAAGCGAATAAATTTGCCGCCGGAAACTGGAAAAAGAACAATGTTTCAGAAAGTACTTTGGCATGGGGAGAGAGAATCAATCGGTGGCGCAGAGACTATTTCTAAAAATCTGAATTATTGATCCTCTTGGCACTTATTCCTCCAGCTCAACACTGTCCAACATGATGTCCTGCGCGTGCGGATCATTCAAATCCGTCAATACTTCGATATCCAATTCTGCTTCTTCCGCGCAACTGCCCTGCGCGGCCAGAACAAAATGTTCCCGGAAATGGTCGGCAGAAATATGTGAAAGAGCGCCCAGCCGGACTTTAACCCGGGTGACCTTGTTGGATTGTTGTTCCTTCCCAACAGAATTAATCTTGCGCATTAAATCTGCCATCAACGATTGTTCGTGCATAAACCCTCTTCAGGTTGACAAAACGTATTGCGAAATTTCACCCGCAACCGACTCCATTGCCTGTTCAACTTCCGTGGATAATATCTCGCCGTGTTGAAAATTCCCCCCTTCAACGCCATATAATAGAAGTTGCCGGGGAAGTTGGCCCAAGGTTCGCGCCAATTCGATGGATTCTGCCACCCCAAAATTATGGGTGGAGCAGGAAAAGAATTTGGAGGGAACAGGTTCCCTGGAAGCATCCATACAGTGAATGCTTCCAACAGGCGACCCTGAAGACACTGCGTCTACAATACAAACCCGGTCATAGCCTTTCCATGCATTCATGAGTGAGGTGCCCTCTCCGCTTTGCTCTATAATGCTGACACGGTCTGATGCCATATCATTCAGCTTTCGAACAATCAGAATTCCCACGGCATCATCGTTTCGATACAAATTACCAACGCCGATGATCAAAGATTTCAGGTCAGGTTCGCTCAATGTCCAATTTTAAAAAATGTGTCGCACAGGAAATACAAGGATCATAGTTACGAATGGCTTGCTCACATTGCCAGGTTAATTCCTCTTGCGACAGATGGATATATTGGGGGACAAATTTTCTCAAATCATCTTCAATGGTTTTTTGGTTTTGAGAAGTTGGCGGAACTATTTTCGCGTCCAGAATTTTCCCCTGATTGTCCAGGCGATAATGATGGTACAAAATTCCGCGTGGCGCCTCGGTACAGGCAAATCCCGTTGCCTCCCTAGGCTCAACGGGCACATAAGGCCGCTCCGGCTTTTCATAAGACTCCAGGACTCTTAATGCTTCGTCACACGCATAAAGCGTTTCTACACTTCGAATAATGATACTCTTGAACGGATTCCTGCACTCCTTCTGCAAACCAGCCTCCAGAGCGGCTTCGCGCGCCATAGGGGATAGCTGATCAAAATTCAAATTATACCGGGCCATCGGCCCGACAAAATAAGCACCGCGTTCTTTTAAATGCGAATGTAGGGCGTTGGAGTGTTCGACATGCGTTTCCTGAAAGTGCTCCTCATATTCTGAGCAATCAATGTCCAAACCCCTGTTTGAAACAATGCGGCCTTCATTGAAGGGGTATTCTTCGGGATGGTGTAAAGCAACGAACTCATAATCCTGCTCAAATTTCGGAAACGGCAGTTTAGCCGTCCAACGTACCGTATTCAATGCCGCATCACGCGCCCACTTGAGAGCTTCAATGAGCGGCTCAAAATCCCGTTTTGAAAATACTTTATAAAATCCCCCTACCCGGACATTGACAGGATGAATTTCCCGGCCGCCCAGAAAGGAAACAATCTGGTTCCCGGCTTTTTTTAATTTCAACCCCCGCTCAACAATTTCCTTGTGGTCTTTGGCCATCTGAATAGCATCCGGGTAACCCAGAAAATCCGGCGCATGCAACAAATATATATGGAGCGTGTGGCTTTCAATCCACTCGCCGCAATAAAGCAACCGACGCAATTCACGCAAAGGAGCATCCACCTTCACCCCCAAGGCGTTTTCCATGGCATGCACCGCACTCATCTGATACGCCACCGGACAGATGCCGCAAATCCTGGCGGTGATGTCCGAGGCCTCCTTAAAGTCCCGCCCTCTCAGGAATCCCTCAAAAAACCGGGGCGGTTCGAAGATTTTGAGTTTTACATCGACAACAGCATCGTCCTTCATTTTGATATAAAGGCCGCCCTCGCCTTCAACCCGCGCCAGGTAGTCGACTTTAATGGTTTTTTTTGTCATGCAATTCGCTTTCTCTGCGGAACGGTTCGGCGTAGGCATTAAAGCCTCGAAACACCCGGACAATTTCGTCATTATCCGCCCCTAGTTTTTTCAGCTGGGAACTTAACGAATCGGTATTGGTTGTTTCCTGTGGGCCAAAGCACCCATAACATCCACGGTCATAGGTGGGGCAAAGGGCTCCACATCCAGCATGGGTGACGGGCCCCATGCACATCTTCCCTTGCGCCACCATCACACAAACCGTACCACGGCGTTTACACTCAATGCAGGTGCTGTGCGCCGGTATATTGGGTTTACGTCCATTTATAAAAGCGCTGATAACCTCGATCAACTGCATTTTGTCGATGGGGCATCCGCGCAATTCAAAGTCTACCTTGATGTGGTCTGCGATGGGGGTGGACTTTTGTAAAGTATCAATGTAATCGGGGGTCGCATAGACAATGGATACAAATTCATTCACATCCTTGAAATTGCGCAGAGCCTGGATTCCCCCTGCGGTAGCACAGGCACCGATGCTGACCAGGAATTTAGAAGAGCGGCGAATTTTGTGAATTCGCTCCGCATCATGAGGTGTGGTGATAGACCCTTCCACCAAAGAAAGGTCGTAGGGGCCCTTGACCACGGCCCGGGACGCTTCCGGGAAGTGGGCGATTTCGATTTCCCGGCTCACCGCTAATAGCTGGTCTTCACAATCCAGAAGACTCAACTGGCACCCGTCACAGGACGCGAATTTCCAAACAGCAACTTTAGGTTTTGACTTACCGTCCATCACTAAAACTCCCGAACTCCGAAAAATTTTCTGACCTGGTCATAACGAAATACGGGACCGTCTTTACATATAAAGGTAGGCCCAAATTGACAATGGCCACAAAACCCGACTGCGCATTTCATATTGCGTTCCATAGTGATAAAAATCCGGTCTTCCAGAATTCCCTGCCGTTTCAATTCCGGCACAGCAAACCGCATCATCACTTCCGGCCCGCATATCATCGCAACGGTGTTCAAGGGATCAAAATTAACCCTTTGAATCAATGAATTGACCACTCCAACGTTTCCACGCCATTCGCGGTCTGCAATATCAACCGTTAATTTGACCTGAACGCCATATCTTCCCCGCCAGGTTTCAAATTCTTTCGTGAACAACAAATCCTCCGGTTTACGGGCACCATAAAGAAGAGCGATTTCTCCGAATTGCTCACGTTGGTCCAATAAGGCATATAGAGCTGGGCGCAACGGGGCCAGGCCAATGCCCCCTGCCATGATGACGACATCGTTTCCCTTTGCGGCTTCAATGGGCCACGCACTTCCAAAGGGTCCACGCAAGCCCACGGTCTGGCCCTTTTTCAAT
>PCTK01000017.1:23555-24356 GCA_002786505.1 Nitrospinae bacterium CG22_combo_CG10-13_8_21_14_all_47_10
CCGCCCCCACATCCCGGATAGTATGAATCATGCCCTGGATTCCGGGTTTTGGGCCACTGATTGAAATGGGAACTTCACCAACGCCGAACGCATACAACATATTAAACTGACCCGGCAGAAAAGTCCTGGGACTGGCGCCTTCCCTGGGAACCACATCCAAACTAAACGTATTATGAGTTTCCCGGATGACTTTCTCGATGCGATAGGGCCATGGGGTAATGCGACTTGACAAAAGAGGTTCCATTTCCCTGACCGTTAATGGTTGTTGCCGTAAATATCCAGAAGTTGCAACCGCGTCGCTTCCATGGTTTTCCCGATGACCGGGAGCAAACGACTGAGAAGCTCATAACCCAAGGTATGGTCCTCCCCACATTTATTTCTCAGGCACTTGCCATCCAAAACAATCGCACGCGTCAACTCAACCGCTTGCGCGTCAAACTGCCAATGGTAGGGAGGAATCAACCAGGCCCAGCCCAAAATTTCACCGTCACTCACAGTTTGTACCGTAACCGGATTTTTCCCCGGAGGGCAAACCTCCAAGGCCACCTTGCCTTCCCTGATAATATAAAAACTGTTCGCTTCCTCATCCTGCCGATGAATAAACTGACCGGCTTCAAACCGGACATTCGAGGCACACCCGGTGACCAGAGCCAGATATTTGTCTTCCAGGCCTTCGAAGAAGGGATGAACAGCCAGAATCGACTCAAGAGATTTCATAATGCCCCCCTTCGTCTTAAAACGTTTTTAAGGTTGAAGTTTCAGAATCGCGTATCTTCAAAACTTCCTCCGTCAAGTCAATGG
>PCTK01000017.1:24401-26274 GCA_002786505.1 Nitrospinae bacterium CG22_combo_CG10-13_8_21_14_all_47_10
ACGAGCCGAACTGATCCTGCCAACTGGCGAGTTTGTGAGTCAACCATTGCCGATAACGGGACTTGGTTGAGCTCCGTACCTCCCCGCCATGCAAATAAGTAAAGTCCCTCGTGAAACAGGAATCCCACTTCTGCCACCGTTCAGCGTGGGTTCCGGTAATATCCGTCACATCTTCCACGGTAGAGCAAAAACAGGTTGGGCAAACCATTGTGCAGTTGGCGCAGGATAAACAGCGCTCCGCGATATCATCCCAGCGCGGGTGCTCCAGGTTTCTATAAAGCAATTCCTTGATATCGGTTGTATCCAGAGTCCGACCCATTTGCCCGGCGGTCTCCCTGACAATATCTTCCGCCAGTTTTACTTCTTCATTTTTGGCTTGTTGATGAATGACCTTCTGCAAACAAGCTGATCCCTTTTCGCTTCCCACCTCGACCACAAAATAGTGACGATCATTATCCAGAATTTCAGTAAGGGACAAATCAAAACCCGCTTCCACCTTCGGCCCGGTATTCATTGAAACACAAAAGCAGGTTCCACCGGCTTGACCGCAATTAACCGCAATAAAAAAAGCATTTTCCCTGCGAATCTGATAAACCGGGTCGATATATTTGTCATTCAGAAAAACTTTATCCTGAATAGCAATCGCATTCATTTCACAAGCCCGGACTCCCAAAAAAGCAAACTTTGGAGTGTCCGGTTTTTCCGGTTTTATTTCGAAATCATGAGCAAACGCTTCGGCACTCCACAAACGTCTTTCCGGTGGGTGCAGAAACTTCTTCCAGGAATGCGGCCCAACCACATAACCAAACAGGGCCTTGTCCGAACGTCTTTTTAACCGATAAATGCCGCCATCCTGCTCATCAGCAATCCCTTCAGGAAGGTCCTTAATAGAGTCCAGCCTATCATAAACAACAGCTTCGTCCCGAACTGTGGGGCCAACAACCTGAAACCCCATTCCCGACAATACGGTAATGAGTTGGTTCAACCCTCCTCGGTCAATGGTCACAGGTTTATTCATTGAGTTGCAAACCTTTAACAAATACTGAACAAGTTACGCTGAAATATGTGTTCCTGTTTGTCCTTCCATGGCCGAAAGCAAATCGTACAAGTTGGCGATGATGGCTTTCTGGCCCCCCTTTTGTATAAATTCTATCGCCGCCTGCACTTTGGGTTTCATGCTTCCTTCCAGGAACTCGCCCTGCTCCAAATATGATTCCATTTTATCAACGGTTATATTTTTAATAGGCTGAGGCCGCGATCCTTTAAAATTTAAATAGGCAAAGTCAACCCCGGTCAGGATAACGAGTTGCTCTACTCCCACTTCGTTGGCCAGAAGTGCGCTGGTTCGGTCTTTATCGATAACCGCTTCGACTCCGTTTAATTCTCCACTGGAGTTTCGCGTTACCGGAATACCACCACCACCGCCACCTATTGCTATAAAGCCCGCTTCCAGAATATTTTGAAAAATTTTCTTTTCCACAATTTCCAAAGGCTTGGGCGAAGGCACCACTCGACGAAAACCCCTACCCGCATCCTCAACCAAATCCCAGCCTCGTTCTTCAATCAAGTTTTGGGCATCTTCTTGAGAATAAAAAACGCCGATGGGTTTTGAAGGATGATCAAAAGCCGGATCTTTCGGATCTACAACGACCTGCGTTATCACAGCGAACGATCTTTTGTTAATCCCCCGTTTCTGGCAAACATTATCGAAAACATTTTGAAGAATGTAACCAATTCTTCCCTGACTATCGGCAACACAAACATCTAACGTGATTTGCCGGGGAAACTCGTGCCTGGTGAGTTCCTGTTGCAGAAAAATTTGACCCACCTGCGGCCCATTTCCATGCGTCAATATTATTTTGTTATAGCCCCT
>PCTK01000017.1:26339-27924 GCA_002786505.1 Nitrospinae bacterium CG22_combo_CG10-13_8_21_14_all_47_10
CGTGAATCCGGTCCGGAACATTAAGAGCATTGCCCCCAAAAGAAATGAGCAGACTTGGCTTATAATTCCTGTAGCTCATGATCTGTTAATTCAAGCCCGGTTATCCACAAACGGTTTCAGAACCGTTTCCAGATTTGGGGTGCCCACTTCCTCCAGTTCATACGTTACCCGGACCGATGGTTTTTTTATATTGATTATCCTGCCCAGGTCGATAGGGGTGCCAATGACGACGCAATCACAGTCCGAGGCATTAATAGTTTGTTCCAAATCCTTGATTTGCTCTTTACCATACCCCATTGTCGGCAAAAGGCTACCTATCTCCGGGTACTTCTCAAAGGTATCGATAAGAGACCCCGTCAGCCAGGGCCGGGGGTCAACAATTTCTTTCGCTCCATATAGTTGCGCCGCCAATGTGCCCGCGCCGTATTTCATACCGCCATGCGTCAGGGTAGGGCCATCTTCCACCACCAGCACCCGCTGACCAGAAATCATTTGTCCCTGACTGGCATAGACAGGCGAACGTGCTTCAATGACCACCGCGCTGGAATTACAGGCCTGGATATTTTCTTTCACCAAACGGACAGCAGAAGCCTCCGCCGTATCCATTTTATTAATGATGATAACATCTGCTCTTTTAAAATTTACTTCTCCGGGATAATAAGACCGTTCATCGCCCGCACGATGCGGATCGACCACTACAATCTCCAGGTCTGGCAAATAAAAAGGAAAATCATTATTGCCTCCATCCCAGATAATTATATCCGACTCCTTTTCTGCCTCCCGCAAGATCGCTTCATAATCGACTCCCGCGAAAATTGGACAGCCCATGGCAATATACGGCTCATACTCCTCCATTTCCTCAATGGTGCACTCCTGTTTCTCCAGATCGTCAAAGGTGGCAAACTTTTGCACTCTTTGTTTCTCCAGGTTTCCATAAGGCATGGGATGCCGGATCACTCCGACTTTTTTGCCGTGGTCCTGAAGAATCCGCGCTATTTTCCGTGAAGTCTGTGACTTGCCGCAACCCGTGCGAACCGCACACACGGAAACAACTTTCTTTTCAGACCGGATCATCGAGCCCGCAACACTGAACAGCCAGAAATCTGCTCCCGCGGAAACAATGCTGGAAGCCTGATGCATGACATATTTGTGAGAAACATCGCTATAAGCAAAAACCACCGCGTCGATGGATTCATCGCGGATCAAATCCGCCAATCGGTTCTCGGGGAAAATAGGAATTCCATTCGGGTAGAGAGGCCCCGACAAGCTGGCAGGAAAGGTTTTGTTGTCAATGCCGGGAATTTGTGTCGCGGTGAACGCCACCACTTCATAGTCTGCTTCATTTTTGAACCGGGTGTTGAAGGTATGAAAATCCCTTCCCCCTGCTCCCATGATAAGAATTCTTTTTCGTTTCATGAGTACCAGCCTCAAATGCGGAGAGCCCCCGCCTACCTGGCATGAGACCTTTGAATAAGCCGTCATTGCGAACGTAGTTCAGCAATCCAGGAAAAATCTGGATCGCCACGCCGCTGGAGCCTGCCCTGAGCAATGCCGAAGGGGCGGCTCGCGAAGACGACCTTGTAGG
>PCTK01000149.1:0-1512 GCA_002786505.1 Nitrospinae bacterium CG22_combo_CG10-13_8_21_14_all_47_10
TAAAATTCTGCCTGGAAAATAATATTTACTGTAATTGCGGAACACTGGGAATGGTTGAAGAATATGGCAAAGCTCTGAAAACCAGGGGTGCCGGTTCTGCAAAAATCTCAATCAGAATAAATCCGGGAGAAGGTGCTGGCCATTCAAAAAAAACCAATACGGGTGGCCCCTACAGTAAACATGGAATCTGGTACCAGAATCTGGATGAGGTCAAGCGTCTTGCCAAAGAATATGGGCTGACTGTTTCCGGAGTGCATATGCACATCGGCTCTGGTGGAGATATGGAACACCTCAAACGCATCACTGGAAAGCTGGTGGAATTTGCCAAACAGTTCGAAAAAGTGGAAACGGTGAACTTTGGCGGAGGACTGCCTTATCAATATGACCCAGACAAACCACAGGAAATTATTACTGGATACAAAGACATTCTCGAAGAACGCGCGCGACTTCTGAAAAACCATTTCGGTCGGGATATCGTCTGCGAAATCGAACCAGGGCGGAGATTCGTAGCGGGTTGTGGTTACTTGATCGGGGAAGTCCGTTCTCTCAACCACACCTTTGACGAGGAGGGAAAACGCATCAACTATGTACTGACCAATGTTGGCTTCTGCCATCTCATCCGCCCCATGGCCTATGGATCGTTTCACCCCATCTGGTTTGTTGGCGATGATCTGGGTCCGGAACAGGACCTCATCGTTGCCGGGCCGGTTTGTGAGTCCGGGGATGTATTGACACAAAAGGATGAGGAACCGGTGGCCCGCAAGCTACCCATGCCGAAACCGGGTGACTGTATAGTGATAGGCGGAGCAGGAGCTTACGGTCACGTCATGTCATCGAACTACAATTCCCAACCCCTCATCCCCGAAGTGGTCGTCGATGGCAACCAATGTATACAGACCAGAAACCGCCAAACTCTTGATGATATTTTAAGGCAGGAAACAAAATAGTCCCCAAAAATCCCTGAGTTATGAAATTTTATTTTAAATCTTCAAATTCCCTGAAACACAAGAAAATTTGATATGCTCACGGCGCGACTTTCAGCATCAACCTGCCGGAAAAACAAAATCGATATTAAAAAGGCCGAATGACTTAAAACAGCGGGTCGATTTTTTGGGCCATCTGCACATCGGCAAGGGTAACGCCGCTTGCGCTGTGGGTCCAGTAGCGAACGGAAATACGTTTGTAGTTGATGATGATGTCGGGGTGGTGGTTGTTGACCTCTGCCGCTTCGGCGATCTTTCCCACAAAATCTATGCCCTCCATGAATTTAGAGGCATGGTAAACCCGCTCTATATAAGGAACCCCTTTATCGTTCTTGCCGGTTTTCCATTGTGGTGCCAATTCTTTTAATTTTTCATCCAGTTCCTGTTCGGTCAGGGCAATCTTTTCTACCATTTTCATAACCTCATGAGTTTATCCAGTTTTTTACGCAGAGTCGTTTCGTGCGCCTTGTAGACAAAACTTTCTTCGCCGTTGATGCGCACCACCGGAATGCGCTCTTTATAAGACTCA
>PCTK01000149.1:1536-1689 GCA_002786505.1 Nitrospinae bacterium CG22_combo_CG10-13_8_21_14_all_47_10
TCAGTCAGCAGAAGAGTTGCTGGATAGTCGGGGAGCACCCGCTCAACGATAGCCTTCGCGTCATCGCAGAGACAGCAATCTTTTTTGGTCAATATTTCAACATTAATGGTCATAATTTTTTTGTAGCCCACTCGCATGAGACAGGGAATTGCG
>PCTK01000149.1:1732-6146 GCA_002786505.1 Nitrospinae bacterium CG22_combo_CG10-13_8_21_14_all_47_10
GCAAAGGGGCTAACTCGCAGAGGGTAAAATTTATTTCCAGAAGATCAGGGATTATATCTGGCGGCAACCTATTCCGACCAGTTGGCCCTACGCAGTAGCCGCCGACGGCTCGCCGGTTACATGGAGTGGGTCATGGTTGTTATTTTTCCCCAAATAATGAGACATGTGAATAGCAAGATGAACCCCACAAGAACCATCATCGCCAGCGGTCTTTTTTTCCAGTAGCGTTCCTTGTTTTGGTCAACGAAGGGGATGGCGACCAGAAACAAAATGATCAACGGCGGCGCTATAATCAAAGAGGGCACCCACAGATTTTCCAAAGCAAATATCCAGACAAACTGCCACGGCGGTTTGGTCACTTCCAGACCCAGCACCGGTACTTCTCCCAGCGGTGGGGCAATGGTGAGCGCCAACAGGCAGATCAACAAGAACACCCCCGCTCCCGCTCGTTGGAGGTATGCCATGTGCCGGGTGAAAGGGATGTCTTTACTTTTTTCCTGGGCGTTGGGCAGAGGCGACAACTTGTGATATTTAACATAGAACAGGTGCAACCCTGCCATCAGCAAAGTGATGATAGGAAGCAACGATATATGAGCCATATAAATTCTGTTTAACAGCGGCACCCCCGGAGCAAACTCTTCAGTCAGGGGCAGACCCAAAATGCCAATTTGCTCCGCTACCCAGAGAAAATGTGCCAGCGCTTCATAAGCCTCCTGATCCCATTTGATAACGGTGCCGGTGAAGAGCAAGGTCACCATCAGCACCATCAGGCCAACGCCTATCAACCAGTTTATTTCACGAGGATTTTTATAGGATGCTGTAAAAAAGACACGGATGACGTGCAGGGTCATCGTCACGGTCAGCACTTCCGCCGCCCAGAAATGAATGCCCCGCAGGAACCAGCCCAAATAAACCTGGTCGACCAGATAATGCAGGCTCTGGTTGGCACGTTCCGGATCAGGCACAAAAAACTGTGCCAGCAAAATTCCACTTAGAACCAGAACCGTGAAGGCAGACAGGGTCATGCCCCCGAGGGAATATTTTATGGAGTTGGCGTGTTCGGGAATGTCGTATTCAAGAAGATGGAGGCCTAAGCGGTCCTTTAAAATTTTTAAAATCCCGTTAGCCATCCGCTCATTCTCCTGGGCGCATAAACGTGAGACTGGCAAAAGCTAAACCGGCAAACAGGGTGATGCCGACGGCAGTTCCATACCCTTTTCTGCCAGAAGAAACCCATTCATGGCGAGCAATCTGAACCTGGGGTTGCTGATGCCCCGAATGCTCACTATGGCTTTCCTCCATTCCCTTATCATCCATTGGCAGGGGAGAAACTAATTCGTCCTTGGTGAACAGGTCCGTAGGGGAAAAAATATTGTCAAGACTGTCACCGGAATCCGCAAGCGGGTCAGCCTCTTTCGCCGAGTACATGGAGTCGGTTGCTGTCGGCGCTTCCATTTTTTTTTCTTCAGGTTTGTGCGCCCCGCCATGAGCCCATATCCCCTGAGTTGGAAACAGGAAGAGAATCGCCAGAAAAACCGCGGGCACAAGACGGAAAACATTCATGATCAACTCCCAAGCACCATCTGGGAAAAAGCCTCCAGAGTTTCTTCGTTGGCCCAGTCACGCGGGCCAATTGCTTTATGAACGATGAGGCCTTCCCTGTTCACAATAAAAGTTTCGGGAACACCGGTAGTCTTATAAACTTTTTTGGCAACTTCGCTCTCGGGATCAAGCAGTACAGGAAACGTCAAATTGAATTTTTTCATGAACGGCTCAATCAGGCTCTGGTCAGTGTCAATACTGATGGTGAGCATCTCGAACCCAAAGTCCTTATACTTCTGGTACAATTTTTCCATCGAAGGCATTTCCACTTCGCAGGTTCCGCACCATGTCGCCCAGAAGTTGATGAACACCACTTTGCCTCGATAGTCGGAAAGTTTCATCTTCCCTCCTGCCAGGGTAGGCAGTTCAAATTCGGGGGATAAAAACGCCTCTGCCGGATACTCGGTTTCAAAGGGTTTCAATTCCACCTTATTGATCGACATCACAAATACAGACATTAGCGCCGCGACCAGAAAAGCGTATGGGATATAAATGCTAACGGGTTTATTCTGAGCCACGTTTTCCATAGTTGTTTTCAAGTTCTACTATAAGGCCGATAGAATTTCTTGTCCACGGCAATTACAATTTCGTCCAGGGTCTTTCCCTGATTATACAATTCATAGGCATAGAACACTTCCCCCATGCAGACATCACACTTGGAGCCGTGCTTGTTCGTGTAACAAGTCAGCAGGGTTTTATGTCCATGATTTTTTTTGCAGTAGCAATAACAAAACAGGCTGTCAATAACCTTGGGGATTTCCCCAGCGATTCGATAGGCTTCTGCCACCTGCCCCGTGAAGGAGGCATCAGACATGATCGGGCGAGTTTCAATCAAAAACCCCGTTGCCGGAGCAACAGGCTGAGCCTTTGGTTTGGTCCCCACATAAACACCTCCCACAATCAGGCAGACCAGAACAGCCAGCGCAATCGTTGAAACGCGTTTTTTGCTCATTGATGGTGTCGATTTTTTCTTGCCCATGCGTTCCTGAAAAAGCGGAGTATGCCTCCGTCGGTAATTTATTTTAGTTTGCCCGCAAGCGTTCTTTTCGCTTATGTTGATTATATGGACTGCAGAACCTCAATTCAACTCAATTCCCCGCTACCCAAAGGAGTACTCTAACCAAGGATATCAGGTGAATTCAATATGAGAGGTGGCTTTAACCAGTTGGTCAGAATTTTTCCATTGCAATTTATCCTGGGGAACGAGGAAGTCGCCTTCGGCATTTCGGAAGGGGCGCCATTCCCGATCCAAATAGACCTCATTGGGCCGGAAGCTTGCCTTGTAAACCAGGGACGCATTCTCGGCAATATAATAACCAAGATAAAAGTATTTAATCCGGCTTGCGAGCGCATATTCTATTTGTTTTAATACGCTGAAGGTTCCCAGGCTCATTTTTTTGTCCGGAACCTGATAAAAGGTATAAATAGCGGAAAAGGACTGGGAAGTTTTGTCACCCAGCGCCACCCCAATGAGTTTTCCATCAAGATAGTATTCGAACTCAATTCCAAAAGGCGTGTTTACATAAAAGGACAACCTGAAATTCTGCTCATCTTCTACATCGTCCTGAAGAGAAAAAAACCTCTCCTTATGTTTAAGGTAAAGTTCAAACTTCTCCTCGGAATATTGGGGCACGCCAATCTTAACTTCAACACCCTTGCAGGAAACCAAGGCTCTTTTCTGGTTCCGAGTCAATTTGAACTCCTCGGTCCGCACTCGAATAGGGATGCACTGGTAGCAGTCCTGACACCGGGGCCGGAAAAAATAATCGCCAAAATGGCGCATGCCATGAGCCAGCAGGTATTCAAACTCTATCTCAGAGACATCCTCAAGCAAATATTCCTCGAACAGGGATTTTTTGTCTTTAAAGTACCCGCATTGAAATGACCTGGAATCTATAAAATGGGCTAGCATATTCACCTTTCCCCGCCGAGCGGAGGGGATTTCTCAAAATTAAGCAGTTATGATTTAAATATTCTATAATATTTTCCAGCCAGATAACATAGCAGGAACTGGCATAAACGCAAAAGTTACTCTCCCACCCTTCTGGAGAAATACCGGTTTGAAAGTATCCATCATCGTTCCCACCCTTAACGAAGAGTCAGTTCTTGAGAAAACCCTGACACAAATTCAACAGCTTTCTCCCCATGAGTTGATTGTCAGTGACGGAGGAAGCGATGATGACACCATCCGTATTGCCGAAAAGTTCAGCCACCGCCTTATCACCGGCCACACGGGTCGCGCCATGCAAATGAACGCCGGGGCCAAAGCGGCTACCGGAAATATCCTGCTTTTTTTGCACGCCGACAACCGGCTTGAACCTGAAAGTTACCAGAAAATGTTGAAACATATGGAGAACCCCAAATGGATCGGAGGGGCTTTCACACTCTGTATTGAGTCTGATAAATGGTCGATCAAGTTGATCTCCCTGTTAGCCAATATCCGCTCCAGGTATTTTGGCCTCGCTTATGGTGATCAGGGATTCTTTGTCCGCAAAGAGATTTTCCAAAACCTGAATGGATTCTCACCCATTCCAATTTGTGAGGACCTTGATTTTTATCACCGCTTGAGAAAAGCAGGGTCTGTGATCCTTTTAAAAGAAAAAGCACATACTTCCCCAAGACGCTGGATCAAGGAAGGGATCGTTTTCACCACGGCACGAAATATCCTCATCGCCATCCTTTTCGGATTGGGATTCCCACCACGCATGCTGACCAAGTGGTACCTCGCCATCCGCTAGCCCGCATATTTCATGAAAAAAGGATGGCAAACCCTTTCAAGCCTTTAAAATAAGGCTGATCTGCCAATCAAAGA
>PCTK01000116.1:0-1031 GCA_002786505.1 Nitrospinae bacterium CG22_combo_CG10-13_8_21_14_all_47_10
AAGTTCCTTATAAAACAAGAAGAGAGATTCTTCGCTGACGCTCAGAATGACATGCGAAAGAGTTTTTCAGCACCCTGCTAGCTGAAAAACCTTTTTCAAGTATTGGCAGTCAAATAGCTTTCAGCCTGCCGGTGCCTTTCAGGATCGTCAATATCGATCCAAAACATGCCATCAACCGGCATGGTACGCGCCCTCCCCTCCCGGGCCATGACACGAACCCCTCCTGAAAGCGAGTCGTCCCCAAAATCCAACGAAGACCGCTCCAAGGCTGAAAACAAAGCCGGATTGCAAAGAAAGATTCCCGTATCAAAACAGTTATACTCTTCAATTCCCTTACCTATATTCTGAATCAGGCCTTCTTCCGCCATCACCCGAGTCACATCATCCAAATCGACCATAGGGTTTTTCAGGTTCTGATCCACCGCCAAAACAATTTCATTTTCAGCCAGAGGAAAGTCGATCATTTTCCGAGCAATACCAGAATCAAAAAGGTGATCCCCCATTAAAAGGAAAAACGGTTCATTTAAAAACTTCTTTGCCTTGAGGACTGACAAACCGTTTGCTTTTTCCCAATCGTCGTTTTCTATCACTGTGACAGGCACATCAATTTTGTCCGCCAACTCCGCCAGAAAGGCGCGAACCTGATCGCCGCGATACCCCACCACCGCATAAAATCCGTCCACTCCCGCTTCTAAAGCAGAACGGATGACCCGTTCAACAAGAGGGACATCCAAAAGCGTAGCCAGCGGCTTACTATCAGAAAGGGATTTTAAGCGGCTCCCTTTTCCAGCTATAATAATCAAGCATTTCATAATTCGATGGACCTGTTTCAGCTAAAATTTTTTCCCTGACAAAATTGAAATTATCCTAATTCGCGTCTTTCTCCGCTAAATGAGCAAGGTCGAATGGCTTTTGCGAATATTGCAGGCCTATGGAAAACCCCCAGGCCAACCAGACAATTTCCCGAACCCGTCTGATGAGAGCGGCGGCAACGCCTAACGTCGGCTGACCTGCAATTGCCTCCGTCGCGA
>PCTK01000116.1:1059-1429 GCA_002786505.1 Nitrospinae bacterium CG22_combo_CG10-13_8_21_14_all_47_10
TCCGGCTGGGATAAAAAATGTCCCTGCCCGAACCAGTTCAACAAGCGTTTCCAGGATGACGGCTTCGGCAATTGTGATGGGGTGGCCTAAAAAATAAAAGATGACATATATTTCCAAAGCGCCGAGATACCAGTTAACAAGGTTTAAAAAGGTTGCCGTGAGAAAGCACCCCTTGTCACGGGTATAAAACTGCACCAACCTCTCATCCATATCGTGGATTTGATGGATAAATTTTTCCAGGCGTTGACCAACCTTATACTGGCTGAGCCAGGTACCGGTCAATGACGTGATCTTGTAGCGCTGGATGGCGTAGAACAAAAATATTCCTGTCGTAAGTGCCGCCAGACTTAGAATAGCGAAAAGATGATAA
>PCTK01000116.1:1442-1986 GCA_002786505.1 Nitrospinae bacterium CG22_combo_CG10-13_8_21_14_all_47_10
TCGAAGTAAAAAGTATAAGCAAAACACCCGTTGCCACAAACAAAACCAGGGAAAGCATATGAGTAGTCTCGGCAAGAATCATCGATGCCGCCCCTTCCCGGTAAGGGACCCCATAATGATGCTTAAGAATATAACCCTTGATGGGGACTCCGCCCCAAGAACTGAAAGGCATCATTTTGGCGAAAGCCGCACCCACCATGCGAACTTTCCAAAGGTCATATAGCCATCGTTTAGTAGTACGTTGCGTGCCGGGCAAAGTAAACTGCCATGCAAAGGTGTCCACAATAAATGCTACTTTATACACAACCAATACAACCAGAATACCCCATCCTGTTTCTTTTAACTGAGACCAAACCGAAGGAATATCCGTATGGCTCAACACAAAAACAAGCAGACCAACACCTACCAGCAAATATAGAGTTTTTAAAGGTTTCATAGCTGTCAAACGTGCCAGCGACGCGCACTGCGGGTGAACTGAAGACACCAATAAGCCTGGGCACCAATCGCGGCGGGGGGTAGAAGATACCAAAGCACACCACCCAGG
>PCTK01000116.1:1994-2211 GCA_002786505.1 Nitrospinae bacterium CG22_combo_CG10-13_8_21_14_all_47_10
TAATACGATGAAACAGAAATCACTTCTAACAACGCGCGCGTTGAAAACAAACCGGTCCATGTCGGTGTCATCATCCTTCATGGTTGACTCTTCATGAGGCAGTTGGCTGGCATGCAGTTTGGTTCTGTTCTGATACAGTTCCAGGCCATAATTGATGGTGCCACCTACTCCCGCGGCAATACCGGTCCACAACCACAAATTCTGCCCTGTCGCCAGA
>PCTK01000116.1:2235-2550 GCA_002786505.1 Nitrospinae bacterium CG22_combo_CG10-13_8_21_14_all_47_10
AAGAAAAATGCATGAACGACCCAGTCGACGAAGGTATCGAATCTCATTCCAAAAAGACTGCGCAAATTCTTGAGACGGGCAATCTCGCCGTCACAATTATCCAGAACATAACAAGTAAACAACAAAAATGCACCGATAAGTATTGAAGAGTAGGTTCCAAACAGGCAAGCAATTCCAGAAGCCATACCAAACAAAAGAGACAAGGCAGTAACCTGATTAGGCGTGATGGGTGTACGCATTAATAACCGGGTAAGCCTGTAAGAAAAATGTCGGATCAATGGCAATGGTGCCCTGGGTGCCGCCAACTTTTGCTCA
>PCTK01000116.1:2587-6157 GCA_002786505.1 Nitrospinae bacterium CG22_combo_CG10-13_8_21_14_all_47_10
CCGGTTGGAATTGTTTGATTATTGCCTACAGGTTGCGCATCAGGAAAACTTTAAAATCAGGAAGCCCAAGTGGCAGATCTTTTTGACCAGAACCAGTAAATTTAAAAATTTCCGGCTCTGTCAAACCTTACTTTCAAGCCTCCCATTTTGCAATAAAAAATTCCTCCTGAGTGCAGGCCTCAACCGATATTTCCATACCAACCTGTCTCCAGCCATTCACATCAGACATTTTCTTTTAAATTTGGAAGCACAGGTTAAGACATTTTTTTTCAAGAATTTGAAAGCATTCCACGCTTCCACCTCAATCCCCTTATTTCTGTAAGCCCATGAATTTTAAAGCAAAATCTAATCCTTGTCCGTGACCTGAAAAAACCGATTTCCCATTGACTTTCCCCACCCTATCCCCTATGTTTACACTAAGCTTTCAGGAGTAACCCAATGTTCCTCTCGTGGCAATTCCATCTTCCAATCCCGAACGTGAAGCAATGATTATATTAGGGCTTGATGCCTCTACGCCCAAGGGAAGCGTTGCTCTGCTTGATGGTGAGCGCATCATTGCCGAGTCTGTCACCTCTTCGACATTTTCTGACCAGTTTCTGGTTATGGTGGATGAAGTTTTGAAGGGAATGGATGGAGGACTGGAGAAAGTAGATGGGTTCTGCGTCACGACGGGTCCCGGTTCTTTTACCGGGCTCCGGGTTGGTGTCAGTCTTATCAAAGGTTTGGTATTGGCCACAGAAAAGCCGTTTTGGGGAATCAACACGCTGGATGCGTACGCGAATTTAGTTGGGCTGGTTTCGAAGCCAATTTGCCCGGTTCTTGATGCCAGAAAAAAAGAGGTTTATACCGCAAGGTTTAAGTATATAGATGGGCATTTGGCCAGGGAGACCCAGGATCGGGCAGTTTCTCCCCAGGAGTTGTGCGCCCTAACCCAGGAGCCCACCATATTTCTAGGTGGTGGATTAGAGCCCTACGGAGAATTCCTTTCTTCCCAGTTAGGAGACAGGTTTATCGATCAGGCCCCGGTCAAAAATCAGACAGTTGCCGCCAGCGCGGCGCAACTTGCTTTCAAACAAGGGGCTGGCCCCTGTTTTGATCTGGATGCATTGACCATCCATTATGTCAGAAAATCTGAAGCAGAATTAAATCGTAAAATAAATCAGGAGGTTGTAGAGCATGGACATCAATCCCGCTTTGCTTGAAAAAGTCAAAAAGGAAAACTCGGAATTTCGTGAGCTTTATGAAGAACACACCAATCTCAAGCTAAGAGTTGAGGAACTCAACAAGATGAAACTCATCACTCCCGAGCAGGAGGTTGAAAAGAAAAAGCATCAGAAACAAAAATTGAGCATTAAAGACCGCATGGAAAAAATTTTGAGCGTCTATCAAGAAACAATTCACTAATAGTTCATTACCTCACGGAAACGCGACAAGCAATATGAAAGAAAAACTGATCGCCTTGATTGAGATGAAAGGCGATCTCCCGCCTCTTCCAGATATCCTGATGAATCTGGAAATAAAAATCAATGATCCAGACTGCGATATTTTAGAAGTTTCTGGCATCATCGAAACAGAACCCGTATTATCCGGCCGACTGATCAAGCTCTCAAACAGCGTCCTGTTTGGCGGGGGGCGGGAAAAAACCGAAGACCTGAATGACGCGGTAATGAGGCTGGGCGTAAAAATGGTGCTGGATATGGCCTACACCCTGAAACTTCCCGGTCTCTTCAAAAAAGCAAAAGCCTTCGACCAATTTCACTTCTGGACCCACTCGCTGGGCGTTGCCTATCTCACCCGCTCGCTGGCTCATATGGTTAAGGTTTCTCCGAAAGAAATCGAGTTCGCCTACCTTTGCGGTTTGATGCATGACATTGGAATTATCGTTTTCGATTACCTGATTCCGGATAAGTACAGCGAGTTTCTCCAACAAATAAAATCGTCTGACCTCACGCTTGCGGAAAATGAGGCGGGAACTTTTGGCATCACCCATGCTGAATTGGGGGCCAGGTTTATGGAAAAATGGTGGCCGGTTTCACCGGGCCTGGTAGAAGCTGTTCGTGCCCACCACGGTTCACCGGGGGATGACGGCAACACAAAAAATATCGGCCACCTTCTCACCACTGCCAACCTGCTCGCAAACCAGAACGGGTTCGGCCACGGCATTGTCCCGGAAGACACGGCACCTCTTGAGTACGGCATTCTGGACAAGCTGGACCTGGATTCTGAAGAGTTGGAAATCCTGATTGAAAACACCAAAGAAGGCCTGGAGGCCGCCCAAATCATCCTGAACAGCAACTAACGCGGAATTTTCCTTAAAGCCCCATTTCCATCGAACATCCCAGATAGAAGTTGCAACAAAAACTTTAAAGAAACAGCTTTTTCAGCAGGCAAAATATCTCCGATCACACCTGCCAGAGTTTGGGCTAGAACCCGGTTGCCAGAAAGACTTTTTATCACCTGATCACAAAAAAACCGGTTATAAATCAGTGTCTGAAGAATCTGACTTAACAAAAACTTCCCGCCAAACTCTTTTTTTCGCCTCTCATCATAAATGGAGAGAAATTTTCTGGAAAAATTTGAGTTTTGAAATCCTGAATGAATCGCCTCGCCCGCTAACTGGGAACTTCTTAATGACAGGTAAATACCCTCACCGGTAAAGGGATCTATAAAGCCCGTTGCATCTCCGACCAATACCAGCCCGCCGCAGGGAACCGGTTTGACTGAAAACGCCAAAGACTCCACCGAACGAACCGGCTCAATCCGTTCCCCGCTCTCCAGCATATTACTGCGGCGGCTGTTTTGCATCAGCACACGATGATAAAAAGTTTCCGGTTTTTCTCCTCCCAGAGCAGAACCCTCCACCACCAGCACCACATTGGACTGGCCGTTCCCCACAGAAGATATCCCCGTATAACCCGGACGGCTGACATGCATATAACAATAATCTTCCGGCAAACTCACACCCTGCCAATGCGCGGAAAAAGCAATTTTAGAATTGCTTCCGGGTTCCCGCTTCAAGCTGAACTTTCGCGGGGAAACCGCGTTGCGTCCCCCGGCATCCACCACCATTTTCCCATTCATAGAAAAAACGGTTTTCGTTTCATCCCAACCCCGAACACCGGCCACACAGCCATTCTCAAAAATAAAATCCGTCACCTTATGCTGCTCAAAAACTTTCACCCCGGCATTTTGAACTTGTTTTAAAAACAGCGCATCCAGTTGGTAACGCGGTACTGACAAACTGGTCGGACTCAATCCTGTCTCAGCAGGGTAGTCAATGCTCAACTCCGCGCCGCCATAAGAGGAAATCGCCACACCTTTAAGGCGTTTAGGGGACAAAGCCTCAATCGCATCAAGCACCCCCAACTGTCTGAGAATAGGGTCGGCACCCGGACTGATGAACTCTCCACACACCTTATCGCGCGGGAACTTTGCCTGATCACAAAGAGCCACGTCATAGCCACGACTGTTGAGATCCAGTGCCATGGCGCACCCTGCTGGCCCGCCCCCAATGACAATGATATCAAAGGAAATCATGTCTTGCGCCCCAGCAAAGCAATGCGATAGGGA
>PCTK01000044.1:0-1275 GCA_002786505.1 Nitrospinae bacterium CG22_combo_CG10-13_8_21_14_all_47_10
CTTTTTTAAAGTAATAATTTTTTGTGCCCGGGTTTTTATTTTTCGGGCCGAAAGGTCAATTACTCCCCTCGCCCGCGTAATTATGACACAGCCTCAAGGTAAGGAGTCCAGCACAAAATATCTTTTTTACATCCTTCATAGGAATGATCTCCGTCGAGAGAAATGCATTTGATTAATCGGTAATGACAAGTTTTTCGATTTGTTCGTCCGCTGTTGATCGTCTGGTCTGTATCTGGCAACGCCGGTACAACATTTTCGGGAGCATTTTCAGCGCGTCCCATTTGCTTTTTAAAAGCACTTGCCCTTGCCCGCGATAGGTGAAGTATTTGATGTCGCTAAACTGGTGCTTCCAGATGGAGAAGAGGTATTTGAAATACAAGCCGAGAGAGTAGTTTTTGATGAACACCCAGATGTCGTTGCGTTTGCACAGATAAACATAACGGTCGCTGTATAGTCCTACCGTGGCGGTGCCGATATGGTAAACCTTGGCCTTTGGCAGGTAGACGGCTTTGAGTCCCTTCAACTGCCCCCGCATATTGATATCTACATCTTCCGCGAAGATAAAGAAATCTTCATCGAAAAGTCCCACCTGGTTGAAGAATTCGCGTCGGTAAATTCCGGCTCCGGCGCAGGCACCGAAAACATATTCTTCTGTTTCGTATTGTCCGATGTCTTTTTCTCCCTGTCCGCGTCCACCGCCTGATGACCAACTGTGAAACAGGTCGCCCGTGTTGTAGAAAACATCGCGGTTATCCAGGAACATCATTTTAGTGGTGCCCATTCCGCATTCGGGATGGCGCTCCATGCCTTCATAAAGTTCTCTCAACCAGTCGGGAGTCACTTCAATATCGTTATTGAGGAGGACGATGTATTCCGCATTGGAGGCTTTGATCCCTTCATTGCAGGCAATGGCAAACCCCATGTTGTCGGGCATCTTTAACAACCTGACCCAGGGGTATTGCTCCTCGATCATTTCGCGGGAACCATCGGTCGAGCCATTATCGACCACAATGACTTCATGGCCATCGAAATCAAGCTGGGAAAGGGAGTCGAGGCACATGCCGACGAACCGCATTCCATTCCAATTGGGTACCACAATGCTGACTTTCAAGGGAAAACCTTTCTCAGGGTTTATCTCCACCTTTTCGGTGTTTTCGTCAGACTTCTGAAGTGGGAGTTCCATAACTTTTGCCGTTTTGGGGATGTTTTTTAGCAACTCTTTGGCTCCCTGATGAGAGGGTTGCCATTTCAGGCATTGCTGTAAAAGCGGGGCTT
>PCTK01000044.1:1296-1686 GCA_002786505.1 Nitrospinae bacterium CG22_combo_CG10-13_8_21_14_all_47_10
AAGCCATTCTGAACCAGGCGCTGGCCCTTATATGGGGGTAGGCCTGGCTGTCTGCCGCCATTTCTGCAAATAATTTATAAGCCTCTGTGTTGTCTGCGGATTTTGCCAGGGCCGAAGCCAACGCATAGCGCATAATGCAATTTCCCGGTTCTTTTTGCAGATAAAGTTTTAGTGTCTCGTGCTCCGGCTTCAGGCCAGAATCCAGTTGGGCAAGATTTGTCACGATCAGGGTCTGTAACCATTCACGGCCTTTTGTGTCGCCAGCACTCCAGGTTTCGGCGTATAAATTTTCAAGTCCATCTCGATCTTTGAGATTCCGCATGCATTCAACAGAAAATTCCCAGCATTCATGTCGGTCCGGTTCTTGCCGCCGGATTTTTTCAAATTCTT
>PCTK01000044.1:1739-2184 GCA_002786505.1 Nitrospinae bacterium CG22_combo_CG10-13_8_21_14_all_47_10
GCGATTTCCAAATTATAGCCGAAATGTTTTACCTCCTCATCAAGCAGAATTTGAGCCTCATCCAGCTTGTTCAATTTGATTTTTTGATGGCAAAGTTTTATTCGGGTGTTGGACCAGTTGGGAGCATATTTGAGGACATTTTCAAACGCCTTTTCTGTTTTCTCGGCGAGTTCCATAGAATTATAAATTTCCCCCAGATAATCATAAGCTTCCACGTCCTGCTTGTTCAGCTTGACGAGTTTTTTGCATTCCCTGAGTGCGGTGGTCAGTTTTCCCCGCTCCTGGTCAGAGCGATCAAGGCCCGGCGCGTGCCAACCGGACTGGGTGAGGGATTCAAGGTGGTGCATTTTTTCCTGCCAATTCAGGGCAAGCGGATTTTCCGGCCGGGTTTCTAAAGACTCCAGGCGATAAACCGGGAACCGGGCCAACACAACTTTCAGCAGTT
>PCTK01000044.1:2241-6043 GCA_002786505.1 Nitrospinae bacterium CG22_combo_CG10-13_8_21_14_all_47_10
TGATCAGGTATCGAGGTTTGTGGTGCAAAAGGCCGCCCACAAAGCTGTCGTAAAAACCTTCCAGGTCCGGGGTATCCCAGGGGCCGATAGTGTGATGCAGGAAGTTGTCGGAAGCGGGTGCATCGGTCAGATGATAAAGCTGGGAAAAAGTCCCCCAGACGAAAATTCTTTCACCGCTTTCACCGCGCATCCTCATCAGGCGTTTGAGAATTTTTCCGAGTCGGGGCAGGTATAAATATTGGTCGAACTTTTCGTAGTGAATCAGGGTTTCAGGGTCTGTCGGGCGAAGATAATAAAAGGCCATGGTTTTCAAATTCCACGCCAGCAAAGCCGCGAAACCGGCAAGAATCAACCCGGCCCATGTTGGTTCCAGACTCAACACGGTATCCAACCCCAAGCCACAGCCCAGTGACAGCAAAGCAAATAATGGCAGGTAGTGGTATCTGGAAAACGCCTTCTGGAAAACGATCATGCTGAACACGATCACGGAAAAAGCGGTCAGCCAGCGGTTTTGATTCTGGATGCAATAGTATCCGAGTGGAATAAAACCCAGCCAGACCGGAAACGCCTGTTTGAATAATTGGCGAATTTCAAACAGGACGCTGAAATGCATGATTTTGGTACGGGTCAGCCTGAGGGTGGTCGCCATGCGGGTCTTCATTTGCTTGCGTGATGGGGCGTCCCAATACCCCATTTTCCATTCGATCAGATTGGAAACGACCATCACTCCCCCCGCTGTCAGGGCAAACTGGACCGAGGCCAGCCCGCCAAATTCATGCCAGACGAGTGGCAGAAAGGCTCCAGCGAAAAGCGCAGTGGTGTATTTGGGGACGGTGGCGAAGCCAAAACAGAGCCCCGCAATAATTATCCACTCGGGCCCGGCCTGCAAAAAAGCCAAACCGGAAAAAATAAAAGGAATATAAAATTGCTCAAAGTTGAAAGAGCCAGCGGTCAGGTCTGGAGAGGTGCCATAAAAGGAATAAAGCAATGCCCCGGTAAAGCTGGCCCAAGGGTTTTGGGTGAAACTCCACAAGGCCCCATAGATAGCCAGCGAGCCAGCGGCATGAAAGGCGGTCTGTAAATGGCGGATGCGCTGAACACCCCCTTGGGGTGAGCCGTAGAGTTTGTCGAACAGGAGCATTTTCCACATGGGGATGCCGATGATTTGCAGATCTTTTTTCCATTGGAAACCTCGTGAGGCAAAACGAGCTCGGTAGGTGTAGATGGCGAAATCATCATCCATGGGAAAATTTAGAAAGGGCCTGCGAAATAAGATCGCGGACAGGGAAATGGTCAACAAAAATGTTGGAGTCAGCAGGTCCATGAAAATTTGGGTGCGGGGATTTCCCCTTTATATGGCGATAAATAATCCGGTTCGATTTGATTGATGAACGGACTCCCCCGGTCTTCTATTGAACGGCTTATTTCTATGGATTCTTTAGCCATGGGCCAGGTCCCCCTGAGTATAAAGAACCGGGCCTGAGGGTTCAACCTCTCAATTCCAGTCTCAGGCAGGGGTGTCAGGTCAGCTTGCATTTCGTGGCGAGATTGAGGAGAATACCTGCAACGTCAATGTTTAAGGAGATTCAAATGCAAGAAGATTTGGCAAAAGCTTTCAAGGATATAAAAAACAGGGTGGGGCTTATCAGGAGGTTACTTTGACGTTGATAAGAATATCAAGGCGGTTGAATCTCTGGATGAGGAAACGGCACGCCCCGGATTCTGGGATGATAACGAATCGGCTCAAAAAGTTCTGCAAAAACGATCTGGCCTGCAACGTTCAATAGAAATCTGGAAAAAACTGGAAAAAGAGAAAGAAGACCTGGGCGCCATGCTGGAACTTTCTGCTGAGGAGGAAGACTCTTCCATGGATGAGGAGATTCGGTCTTCTTTAACCCGGTTGCATGAACAGGTAGCGCAGGCGGAATTGAAGGCCATGCTTTCTGAGAAAACGGACTTTAATAACGCCTTTATGGCCATCAACTCCGGGGCAGGCGGCACAGAGTCGCAGGACTGGGCGCAAATGCTGTTGCGGATGTACCTGCGCTGGGGAGACCGTAACGGTTATAAAACGGAAGTCCTTGATACCCAGTACGGCGAAGAGGCGGGGATAAAAAGCGCGATGATCTTATTTTCCGGCGACTATTCCTTCGGCTATTTAAAAGCCGAAATTGGGGTGCACCGCCTGGTGCGCATTTCTCCCTACGATTCCAATAAACGCCGCCACACCTCATTCGCGTCGGTCTTTGTGTATCCTGAAATAGACGATGAGGTTGAAGTCGAAATCAAGGAAGATGATTTAAAAGTAGATGTCTATCGCGCCTCGGGACCGGGAGGGCAGGGAGTGAACACCACCGATTCGGCCGTCCGGTTGACGCATGTCCCATCGGGTATTGTGGTCCAGTGCCAAAATGAAAGGTCACAACATAAAAACAAGGCATCGGCTCTCAAAGTTTTGAAAGCCCGCCTGTATGAGATGGAACAGGAAAAGCTGGGTGAGGAAAAAAAAGAATTGGAAAAACAAAAAAAGAAAATAGAGTGGGGCAGTCAGATACGCTCTTACGTCTTGCATCCTTACCAGTTAGTCAAAGACCTTAGGACAGGGGTGGAATCGGGCAATGTGGAGGCGGTTCTGGATGGTGATCTGCAACCTTTTATCCAGGCCTTCTTGTGTTTAGGAGCAAAAACCGGTGTGGAGGCAGGAGAGAAATGAAATCGGGAATTCAACCCGCCCTGATCAATGACCCGTTCGGCGACCCTGGCCTGCTGGTGCATTTTCTTTTGCAAAAGCGGGCACTGTTGTTTGACCTCGGCGATTTATCGGCTGTGTCGAATGGAACCCTTCTCAAGGTTTCCCATGTTTTTGTCAGTCACACTCATATTGACCATTTCATCGGTTTTGACAGGTTGTTGAGAACGCTTTTTGGACGGGAAAAAACTCTGACCATTTTCGGTCCGAAAAATATTATTCAAAATGTAGCAGGCAAGCTAGCGGGCTTTACCTGGAACCTGGTTGAGCAGTACGCTGAATCTCTCACCATCGAAGTGGTTGAAGTGCGTGAAAGTGGTTTGCTGAAAGGCACTTTCCGGGCTATTGAACGGTTTCAGCTCTGTGATGAAAGGCAAGAGCCTTTTGTCGATGGGTTGATTGTGGATGATGCCGATTTCTCCGTGCGCGCGGCGATCCTGGAGCACCGGGTTCCCTGCCTGGGGTTTGCGCTGGAAGAAAAACCCCATGTCAATATTAATAAAGACGCATTGGAGTCCATGAAAGCCCAGCCCGGCCCCTGGCTCAACGAATTGAAGCAAAGCATATTGAGAGATGATCCGGAATCCTCACTCATAACGGTGCCATTCAAGGAGCCTGGAAGATCGCGCACAGAAGCTTTTCCTTTAGGTAAGCTCAAGAGCGATCTTGTGGATGTTTTTCCGGGGCAAAAAATCGGCTATGTGGTGGATACTGTTTTTAATGATCGCAATAGAAAGAAAATTGTGGAATTAGTGGATTCGGCGGATATTTTTTTCTGTGAATCGCCTTTTCTGGCCGATGAGGAAGAACGGGGGCAGGCGCGGTGCCATCTTACATCCCGCCAGGCGGGAATCCTGGCCCGGGAGGCAGGCGTTAAACAACTGCAAACCTTTCATTTTTCATCCCGACATAAAGACTGCCGGGAGCAGTTTTATAATGAGGCCCAGCAAGCTTTTCAAGGATAAGAGAAGCAGAAATGAATATCACCGAAAAAACCGCAAAAACACTCCTGATAGTATTCATCATTTTAGGTTTTAACTATGGTGTGAGTTT
>PCTK01000054.1:0-147 GCA_002786505.1 Nitrospinae bacterium CG22_combo_CG10-13_8_21_14_all_47_10
CGGACGCCTTTAGATTCATGTAAGGGCGAACGGCCGTTCGCCCCTACTGGATTCCCGCCTGCGCGGGAATGACGTAGTAGGTTAACGGGAATGACGGGGATCCACTTACCAAAATCGGGGAAAACTCCCGCCCTCCACGTTCCCCTG
>PCTK01000054.1:277-3713 GCA_002786505.1 Nitrospinae bacterium CG22_combo_CG10-13_8_21_14_all_47_10
ATTTTACTTTTCATTCCCGAAACAATTTTCAACGCAAGTTCTTCATCAATAGCTTCAACCAGACTGGCGGCCTCCTCCGGTTTCATGCTCGAATAAACCTTAATCAGGGCATCCACATTCTCCTTGGTCTTTGCATCTTGAGCGCCTATTAGTTCTTTCGACTCAGCAATATTTTTCTCAATCTTTTCCAGGTCCTGTCGGACTTTGGCTTCCAAAGCCTCCAAGCGAATTTCCTTGAGGCGTAATTCCTCTTCCCGTTTTTTAATCTCACGATTCTTGTTTTCTATGGTTTCTATCATCCTGAAGGTTTCGGGGCTTACCGCGGGAACTTGACCCGGCAATTGGATTTTTTCTTTTTCCTTCTCCTCTTGCAGTTCGGGGGGTAGTGTTTTTTTATCTTCCCGGTCCTTGCCAGCTTTTTCATCAATCTGTTTCACCTGGGCATAAACCTTATCAGACTCCAGATTCCCGGCAAAGTATGACCTTCCCATCAGCACGAAAGTTGCCGCAATCAGAACAATAAAAACCGTTTTAGACTTCATCATCTGCCCCTTAAAAATTTCGCATCCAGAGATTGGAAGCCACCTCGTCCAGAACCGCCGTCTCCTTTTTCTCCCTGATTTTTCGCTCTTTCAACATATCCCGTTCCTTCAATATTTCCATGGTCCGGCGTTTGCGCATGGCCTCCACCACTTCTTCCCGCTTGGCCTCCAGCCTGGTATTAATTTCGGAAATTATTTTATCCTGCTTTGCTTCCTCAGCTTCGGTTCCCCTGGAAAAATTTTCATACAAGATCATTGTTTCAACGCTAATGCCCGATTTTTTCCTCTGGTTTAGTTCATCCTTGCTCTTCTCCATGGCATCCCGCATAAACTGTTTTCGATCCTGTTGTAGTTGATAGTGCGCATTGATTTGCCCCATATCCTTCTGCAAGAGGTCTTCCTTCTTCTTATTTAAACGAAGTATCGTCTCAAACCGGAAACTCAAAGTTAACCCTCCAGAATCTTTTTCAATTCATTCATACTGGTTCGCCAGTCAACACTTTCTATGATTCCCTGCCTGAGATAGGAAATCATTAAATCGTATTTTTGAATAGCCTGATCAATTTTAGGATTACTGCCGCGGGTATAGGCCCCGATATTGATCAGGTCCTCGGCCGCTTTATACGTCGCCATAATATCCTTAAACTTCATGGACAAATCATAATGTTCTTTGGAAACGACATCAATCATCAGTCGGCTGACACTATTCAGGACATCAATGGCTGGATAATGGTTGTGAGAAGCCAACTCGCGGCTTAGGACAATATGGCCATCGAGAATGGCCCTCACAGCATCCGATATTGGCTCGTTCAAGTCATCCCCTTCAACCAACACCGTGTAAAGTCCAGTTATCGAGCCTTCGCTGGAAGAAGTTCCCGCGCGCTCCAGCAATTTTGGTAGTAAAGAAAATACAGATGGTGTAAAACCACGCGTTGTAGGGGGCTCACCCACAGAAAGGCCGATTTCCCTTTGCGCCAAGGCAAAGCGGGTAACCGAATCCATCATCAGCATAACGTCGTTTCCCTGATCGCGAAAGTATTCGGCGATGGTGGTGGCAATATAAGCCCCGCGTAGCCGAACCAGCGGAGGCTGGTCAGAAGCCGCGGCAATCACCACAGACCGTTGCAGGCCTTCTTCACCCAGATTCTCGTCAATAAATTCTTTAACCTCCCTGCCTCTTTCACCAATAAGCGCGATCACGTTGACATCTGCATTGGTATTGCGGGCAATCATTCCCATAAGGACCGATTTGCCCACACCGGTTCCGGCAAGGATTCCCAGCCTCTGGCCTTTAGCAAAAGATAGCAAGCCATTGAGAGATCGAATTCCTACATCCAATGGCTCTCTCAACCGTTTTCTTTCCAGTGGGTTCATCGGGCTACCCATGATCGGATATTCTACGCCGACAGGAATCGGTCCCTTGCCATCAATAGGCAGACCGTTACCATCGATAATTCTCCCGACCAGTGCCTGACTGAGCTGATAGGTTGGAGACTCTTCCGTAGACTCGATAATGCTTCCAGGTTCAATTCCAAGAATATCTCCCAGAGGCATTAATAAAGTGCTTCGATTCTGAAACCCCACCACCTGAGCTTGAATGGGAGGCCGGTTGTTGGGATATATGGTACAGATGCTTCCCACCGACACCGCAGGACCATTGCCTTCAATGACCAAACCGATGATCCGGCTCACCCTTCCCGTTTTCTTGACAAAATCGGTTTTTTTAATAAACGTACTATATTTTTTTAAATCAATCACGGTATTCATAATTGTTCAACTCGCGTCTTTGGGAGGCTCGGTTTCGTTACCGTTTTCCTCCGACGGGGTTTGCTCATCTTGCGAAGTGTCTGATCCATTTTCATTAGCCGGGTCAACTTGCACATTGGCCGCGGCCGCCAATTCTTCCGGAGCCGGAGGAGCAAGCTTGAGAATGCGGTCCATCTGCTCATCCAATTTTTCCAGCCGCGCGTCAACCACTCCAAAATTAGTTTCCACAATACAGCCTCCACGGGCCACCCCTGAATTCGCCTCGAAAACGATATTTTTTATTTCACCAAACAAGTGATGTAATTCCGGGCGAAAACTCTCCGCATATTGTTTATCCGTAGGGTTAATCTTGATGACCATCGACTCACGATCAAGCACCGATTGAACCGCCAGACGGATCATCTCCTGAACCACATCATCACGCGTGGAGAACTCAAAGTGAATGACTTTTTTCGCCAGGCTAACCACCATTTCAACCATCTCCCGCTCGCCCTTGTCATACATATTTTTGCGGAAACCGTGCAATTTCGCAATCAAACCCTCTAATGTTTCCAGAAAAGGCTTGAATTCCTCGCGGGCGGCAGACTCTCCCTTTTTAAATCCATCAGCATAACCCTCATCATGGCCTTCTTTTTTAGCAATAGCCTTGATTTCCGTAGCCTGTCTTTTGGCCTTATCCAGAGCATCCTTGAGAAGTTCCTTTACCCCTTCTTTGGCTTTATTGACATTCGCCTGATCAAAGTTTCTGGCGCTCTCCGAATCATAAGTAAAACCCCGGCGCATCGAAGGTTTTTGTATGATCAACTCATTCAACTGGTAAGCACGTGCCTGAGTCGCGGGTTTTCCTTCCGCCCCCTGTCTCGGCTCAAGATGACTAAGAGTGAAGGTTTTGTTTATTTCAGACAAGAGTTTCTCCTCCGCTTATCAGGAAGCTTGCATGTTCTTTTATTGGGAAAAAATATACTTTCAACACTTCTGCGGCTATTTTTAAGGATAGCAGGAAATCATCCCCAGTATTTACTTCTTCCATAAAAATCAATATATCCGCTTCTGGTCTTCTGTCCAGAGCCGCCATGACTTTAGCCGTCATCCCGACTGCTTCTGTTTGGTTTCCTCGCACGGCGGGA
>PCTK01000054.1:3726-6172 GCA_002786505.1 Nitrospinae bacterium CG22_combo_CG10-13_8_21_14_all_47_10
CGTTGTTTTTCATATTTTATGATTTCGCTTTGGGTTCTTTTTCCCGCATCCATCTCCGGATCACCCCGGCGGTGTATTTGGGGTCCTTGTGAACAAATTCCGCCACCGATTCGCGAATATGGGCCGATTCGGAAGCCATTTCACTAAGGCGGCGTTTCTCTTCATCTACCGCGTCAAAATCCGCTGTACCCAGTTGTTCCGTTTCCGGCACCACTTCCACCGACATCGTCATCCAGTTAATGATAGGACGGATGACCCGTGTGAAAAACAGAATGAGGAACACCAGGCCCACCACCAGCTTTCCGACTTCCATGGCAAGGTCAATTTGCTCCGCACGAGCCAGGCTTTCCCTCTGGGCTTCTAGTTCGGACCGGTCAAATTGAATGTTCTCAACCTGGATAATGTCTCCCCTTTCCTGATCAAATCCTACAGCAGACTGTACAATTTGCAGGTACTTGTCCATGTCCTCCTGTGATCGGGGTTGATATGCAGGGGGATCCCCCGTCACAGAACCATCAATCATCACCGCAACACTGAGCTTGGAAATCTCTCCGAGAGGTTTTGAAACCCTTCGGACAACCTTGTTGATTTCATAATTGAACAGGGCGTTCGATTTATTCCTCTGGGCCGCCTGCCCAGCCACCCCGCCTGGAGCCTCTCCGCCCGGCACCAGAGCCTGAACACCGGGAACCCCACCTGGAGGCACAGCCCCTGTGGAAGTTTCGCTGACCTGGTTTTCACTTCTCACGACTTGGGAATCCGGGTCATAAATTTCTTCGGTTCTTTCCACCTTTTCAAAGTCCAAACTCGCTGTAACTTTAGCAATAACTTTTCCCGGCCCTAATGCGTCTTCCAGCATTTTGATGATATTTTGCTGGAGTTCCCTTTCCACCCGCGTTTTATGTTTAAAATTGGATGCCGACATCATGGCATCACTGGAAGGTTCATGTCCACCGGAAAGCAGATTGCCTTTCAGATCGACCACCACCACATCCTGAGCATCAATACCCCCGACACTGGCGGAAACAAGATGAACGATTCCCTGTATTTGGGTTTCCGTCAATGTCTTACCGGGTTTCACTTTCAGCGTCACAGAAGCCTTGCCCTTGGGTTTATCCTTGCGAAATAAATTATCTTTGGGAATAACCAGATGGACCCGAACCTGGTCCACCGCGTCAAGGGTTTTGATCGTACGAGTCAGTTCACCCTGCAAGGCCCTTTGGAAATTCAATTTCTGCACAAATTCCGTCATTCCCAGCGGGGTGTTTTCAAAAATTTCCAGACCCACATCAGATCCTTCCGGCAAACCCTCGCTGGCCAATTGCAGGCGGACTTCATGTAACTTGTCGGAAGCAATACGAATGGTCCTTCCTTCATTGGAAAGTTCAAAAGGAATTTTCTGGGTTTTAAGTTTATCAACGATCGCACCCGCGTCCTGCTGGGAGAGGTTGGCGTAAAGAAGCTGGAAGTCCGGAGTCTTCAACCAAAAAGACATCACCAGCAAAGATGCAAAGGCCAAAGCCACAAGCGACAGGGCCGCAACCTTCTTGCCTTGTGAAAGCTCGTTGAACCGATCACCAAATTGCCGTAAAAATTCCAGAAAATTTTCCATGAGAATTGTAGTTTAAAGGTTTTTAATGTTTACCATTAACGGCCCAGATCAATCGCTCGAATAGCCATGGCCTTGGAAGCATTAAGTGCCGTGACATTCGCTTCAAACGACCTTTGCGTGGTGACCATGTTGACCATTTCTGTCATTTGATCCACATTGGGCATAGCCACATAACCCAGATCATTAGCATCGGGGTGGCTCGGGTTATAAACCAAACGGGGTTCTTCCTGGTCCTCGATCACATCGGCAATCTGCACCTGGCTTAACTTGTCGCCCAATTCGTTTTTAAACGTGTTGCCAAACTCATCTCCCAATGGCAAAGCAGTGATCAGGACATCTTTCCGACGATAAGGTCCCCCTTCGGGAGTACGTGTAGTCTCCAAATTGGCCAGATTACTGGAAATGGTTTCCATCCGCTTGCGTTGAACCGCCAAGCCGGATGAACTGATTTTCATATTTGTCAGAAAGTCCATGATCCTCGCCTTCCCTAAAATTCAGGTTTTATAAAAAGAGGGATTTTTGCCCTCAATACCGTTTTTTATATAAACGAAGCAAATTTCGTACCATCACCTGCTGAAAACCAAAAAGAAAGCTGGTGATGGAGAAATACCTTTATTTAAAATGAGTTACAAGGTTAAGGTTGGGGGGAGAAAAGGCGGGGGTATTTCCCCGGGAGGGGCAAAATCCGTCATAATTTTGGCCCCAGCCCTCTTTGAGAAAGAGACCTTTGCATAAGTGATTCTGTATTGAGAAAAAGCGAGATCCTTCTTCGCCAAGGCTCATCAGGATGACAATACGATGGTTTCTGCATGTCATTCTGAGCGTAAGCGAAGA
>PCTK01000053.1 GCA_002786505.1 Nitrospinae bacterium CG22_combo_CG10-13_8_21_14_all_47_10
GCCGGGCTATTCAAGACCGGTTTCGGGAGGGGTATAAAAGAGTCGTTATCATTGGTTCAGACAGCCCTTCACTGCCTGTTTCCTATATACATCAAGCCTTGGATTCTGATAAGGATATGGTTTTGGGGCCAAGTACGGATGGCGGTTATTACCTTATTGGCATGCGTGAAAAAGTGGCTGAGATTTTCGATGGCGTGAGTTGGGGAACCGAGACGGTCTTGCGGGAAACGTGTGAGCACCTCGTGCAAAATGGGGTGGGGCTTGAACTTTTGCCGGTCTGGTACGATGTCGACAGCCCTGAGGATTTAAAGTTTTTCAAAACCCATTTGGACCTCATTGAACAGGCCGGGCTTGGAAATGCCGGAGAAACGGGAAAACTTCTCAATGAAATTTTAGCCCCCCGATAAAAGTTATTGAGGCAGACCTTTTACTTTAACTGAACGGACTATATATATATGAAGCTTTGCAAGTTTACAGATTCGGATTATCAGGCAGTGGTCAAGGCCTTGGAAAATCGCTCGGGCATGGATTTGTTCACCCACGATGAAACCGTCCGCAAGATATTGCAGGACGTGAAGGAAAGAGGCGACCCTGCCTTATTGGAGTATACCCACCGCTTTGACCGGCACAACCTTGAGCGGTTGCGGGTCACCCCTGATGAGATTCAACAAGCCTATGGGGGCGTGACCGGAGAAGAACTCGCGGCACTGAAGGAAGCGGCAGAACGCATTCGCCGTTTCCACGAGCACCAGAAGCAGGAATCCTGGCGTTATGAGGAAGAGGGGATCACTTTGGGGCAGTTGGTGAGGCCGCTTGCCACAGCGGGAATCTATGTTCCGGGCGGCAAGGCATCTTACCCTTCCTCGGTGCTGATGAACGCGATTCCAGCAAAGGTGGCAGGAGTGGATCGCGTGGTCATGTGTTCGCCGTTTCCCGATGGTCAAACCCGGCCGCATGTTCTGGTTGCGGCGGATATTGCGGGAGTCACTGAAATTTATAAGGTGGGTGGGGCTCAGGCTGTAGCCGCGATGGCTTTTGGCACCGCGACTGTTCCGCAGGTGGACAAGATAGTTGGGCCCGGCAATATATTCGTAGCGCTGGCCAAACGCCTGGTGTTTGGAATCGTGGATATTGACATGATAGCGGGTCCCAGTGAAATCCTGATTGTGGCCGACCACAGTGCCAACCCGGTCTATGTCGCGGCAGACATGCTGTCGCAAGCCGAACATGATGAATCAGCGGTGCCGATTCTTGTGACTCCAGAGGAAGGGCTGGCCAGGGAAGTGATGGTCGAACTGGAGAGGCAGAAAATCACCCTGGGTCGCCAGTCTATTATGGAAGCTTCCCTGAGCACGCAGTGCCGGTTGCTGGTCACAGAGTCTCTTGAGGAGGCGGTGGATTTGGCCAATCGTCTTGCCCCGGAGCATCTGGAACTGGCGTTGGAAGACCCGGAATACTGGTTGGAAAAGATCAAGAATGCGGGAGCGGTATTTTTAGGGCATTACACACCGGAGGCAGTCGGGGATTACCTGGCAGGCCCCAACCATGTATTGCCCACCAGCGGCACGGCACGGTTTTCGTCACCGTTGGGGGTGTATGATTTTGTGAAACGGACCAGCCTGATTTCTTATTCCCGCAAGGCTTTGGAAAAATGTGGCAAAACTGTAACATTGCTGGCCGAAATGGAGGATCTGGGAGCCCATGCGAATTCGGTCAAAATGCGTCTTGAAGAAGGTAAAAAATAAACTCAAAAACACCATCTTTTCAGGCCTTCAGGTGGCTATTTTGACTTGACACTTTATAAAGGCTATGTTCTAATCACCATCATTTTGGGCACTTGTGCGCCAAAAAAAAGAGTGTAGCGTAAGGCTTAAAAGCCCATATAAAATTGTAAGTTACGGATTTTTTGGGAGCTTCGGGCTAGCGTCGGGTGAAAAACTGGAGGCGCATTTGGTGGTGTCACCGGCACTGGGAAATTTGAGATTTTAGTGTAAAGACTTGCTTAAGATTCAGCTCAATTTAAAGAAGTCAGATTGATTTAAATAAAATTAGGTACCTTATTTAAAAGTTTCGTATTACTAGCAACGGATCCTGATCAGATCCAAAAGGAGGTTAAGCCATGTTGGGGAAAAACAAGCGTAACATAGCGGCATTTTCACTGGGACTGATTCTGGCTATGGCCATGTATCTGGTTCCGGGCATGACCAGCTCTGCGATTGCCAAGGAGGTGTTCGCGGAACAGGTTTTTGCTGAAGAAGCATTCGCCAAAGAAGTTCAGGCTGAAGAAGCCGTCGAAGGCGGGGGCGAGGCGGAAATTGAGTGGAGCCAGGACGTTTTCTATAAGGACTGGGAAGGTAACCCGCTGAAGGGTCCTGTGAGTGGATTTCCTGCTCCAGAACTTGGAGAGTCGGACTATAATAATTATGATTTCGCCCCGAGTCGGATGCTCCTCTGGGTTGCCAACCAACAGCACCTTTATTTCGGTAGCTTTGTTTTGGCGGTTCCGATTTTCTGTATGCTCATTGAGTTCATCGGGATTCGTTCCAAGGAAGAAGATCCGGTTATGGCCGCCAAGTATGATCGGCTGGCGCATGACCTGATGAAGGTCAGCTTGACCGCTTATTCCTGGACAGCAATCCTCGGTGGTATCCTGCTTTTTACGTTCATCACATTGTTTCCGGGCTTCTTTAAGTATATGGCGGGAATTTTCCGTCCGGTTATGCATGTGTATGCGCTGATGTTCCTGGCTGAGTCTGGCGTTCTCTACGTCTACTATTACGGTTGGGACAAAATGAAAGACGACAAATTCCTGAAATGGATTCATTGTAGTCTTTCGGTTCTGCTTAATCTCATCGGTACGGTTCTGATGTATCTGGCTAATTCCTGGGCGACCTTCATGCAGGCTCCCGGCGGAATTGACTCGCAGGGCCGATTTCTTGGAAATATCTGGCACGTTATTCATTCCACTCTTTGGAACCCGGTCGGTGTTCACCGAATTCTGGGCAACATCGTTTTTGGGGGTGGAATCGTTGGTGCGTATGCCGCTTATCATTACCTCACAGCTAAAACAGAAGAAGAGCGGGCTCATTATGACTGGGTTTGTTATGTCGCGATGTTTATCGCCATCTTCGGTCTGATTCCCCTGCCGTTCGCGGGCTATTGGTTGATGAAAGAGGTTTATGCTTTCCGACAGCAGATGGGTATCACCCTGATGGGTGGAATCATGGCTTGGTTGTTCATCATCCAGGCGGTAATGATTGGTCTGCTGTTCTTCGGAGCGAACTCTTATCTGCACAATGGTATGTCGCGGGTTAAAGGGTCGCACCGTTACATGAAGTATTGTAAATACATGATCCTTCTGTTGATCTGCTGTTTCACGATGTGGATGACCCCGCACACCATTGTTATGACTCCGGCAGAGTTGAAAGCGATGGGTGGTGCGCAACATCCTGTTGTGGGTCACTTCGGTGTTATGTCGGCCAAGAACACGGCGGTTAACTTGATGATCACTTGTACGGTTCTTTGTTTCTTGTTGTACCAGAGAGCGAATAAGAAGATTAACGTGCCTTGGGCCACAGTGGGTAACTGCTGGATTGCGGCTATCTTCGTCGGCGCGGCTTGTAACATCATCTTCTTGGGTGTTTATGGTTATTTCCTCCCTGCTAACCAGCGGGTTGGGCTTTCCGTGCCTCAGGTGACCAGTACGCTGACAACCCTGTTTGCCGGTACGGCGATCAATATTTCCATGTTTAAGGATTCTGAATCTTATGGGGATATTCAATGGGGCACCCAGTCCAAGGTGGGAACTTATGCCATTTTCCTTCTGGCAATTTCTTTTACCTGGTTGATGGGTCTCATGGGTTACATCCGTTCCGCTGTTCGTCTGTTCTGGCACGTGACGGAGGTTGTTCGTGATAACTCTGTAGACGCTTATACGCTTACCATTGGTGAAGCGGGCAAGATGCTTACCTTTAATACGCTATTTGTTTGGGTACAGTTTGTAGTTGTGTTCTGGGTAGGTAGTTTGACCGGTAAAAAAGCCGCGGCAAAAGCTCCGGAGGGTGTTCCGGTACCGGCTCAACAGCAACAATAACTGCTAACTTTAGCGGGGTTCCTGCTTGTGGGGAACCCCGCACCAATGTAATCTGAGGGTTCAGGAGAGAGAGGAGAACGATGCTACCAGAGCAACATGATATTTTATTTTCGTTTATTGCGATCCTGTTTGCCGTTTTTGCAGTTTTTGTTTTCGGCAATGTGGTCCAGGCCTGTAGGGAGAGAGAGGGAGTAAATAGCAGTTTGTGGGGCGGAATTTTTGGCGCCTTCGCAATCGGGTGTTTTTTGATGACGGTCCATATGTTCGACCTCGTCCAGAAAGACCAGTTGAAATTTTTCTTCTCGACTTATCTGTGGGTGATTATCCTTATGTTGTTTTTTTGGGGAGCATTCTTCAAAAGCAACAAAATTGAAAGCCAATCCCCTCCGATCATTCGCGGATTTTTCTTTTGGACAACGGTTTCCCTTTTACTCGCTGGGTACACCAACTGGTTGCCGCAACAGCGCAGTGATCCACCACCCAAGCAGGCGGCGGTAGTGGGCGACCTGACCATGGAAGAATTTGCCGAAATGGGACGGGTCATTATCTTTGGCGCCAAGCAGGTTGCCGGTCAAAAATCAATCGGTAAAGGCCAGTGCCCTCTGTGTCACACGTTTGATCCGGGCGACAACATGGGCCGATGTCCGAACCTGTTCGGCGTTGAAGAAAGAAGCCATGCGCGGGTTAAAGAAGATCGCTACGCAACCAGCCCCATTGCTATCGGTGAAACAGAGCCAGCCGCGGGTATTGTGAAGGGTAAACCAGATCAAATTCCTGATGAATATAAAAGACAGCATGGTCCTGCTGAATTGATAGGTGAAGACTATTTGCGTGAATCCCTGATGTGTCCAACCTGTTACGTTGTGGAAGGGTTCGGTAAGGATAACGATACAAAAAGTCCCATGCCGGTCATCGTCAAGCCGCCAATCAGTTTGAGCCGGGTTGAAGTGAATGCGGTTGTGGCTTACTTGCAGTCCAAGGATACTCCTGGTGAATTCGCGGCCGTAACGGTTCCGTTGCCGCAGGATGATCCTGGTAACACAGGCGGCGGCGCGGCAGTGGCCGCGGCTCCGGCGGAAGAGGAAGATCGGCCTGTGTTTGTCACTGGCAAAGAAGATATCCAGGCCATGATCAATACTTTAGGTTGTCCGCTTTGTCACACCATTCCTGGTGTTGAGGGTGCGGTGGGTGAGTTGGGGCCGAAGCTTCATGAGAAGATCAATGCTCCAAAACGCATCAAAGACCCGAATTACAAGGGTAAAGCGACCAATACTAAAGAGTATGTCCGGGAATCTATTTTAAATCCCGGCGCATACGTGGTCTTTAACGAAGAAGCGGGAGAGTCGTTCCCGGATGGTTTAATGCCTACAACCTTTGGCGAGATGCTTTCAGTTCAGGCTCTTGACAAACTTGTGGATTTTATTAGTCAGACCGAGCCTCCGGCTGGCAGTTAATAGGAGACAGCAATGAACAAGGGATTAATCAGTTTTTTAGTTTTTGTTGTCGGCCTGGCGGTGTTCCATAACGCCATATTTCCTATCTTTACACCGAAGGAGCCGGGCTGGATTCTGAATAGGTACGTTTACTTTTTGGTATTCGTGGCCTATGTCATCATTACTAATTTGATCCTCAGGCTGAAGCCGCCTATTTCCATGACGGCTTTGTTTGTGTGGTCTTTGGGTTTTTATTTCTACAAGTTTGTATTGTACCCACCGATTCCATGGACCCTGTTCATCACCTACATGGTGATGTGGTCGATCGGAACCTTTCTGTACATCAGTCAGGATCCTGAGACTTTCAGGGAGTTCAGGAAACCGATCGTCAGAACCATTGTTGGGGAATATAAGTTTGCGCAGATCATTGCGTTGACCGCTCTCCCGATTCTGGTGGGTTTTGGGACCTATAAGGCAATTTATCCGTCTTATCAGGAGCCCGTGGAGTTGCGGACGGTTCCCCCCGCTCCTCCTGCCACCACGAAAGTGCATGGTAAGACCTACCCGCTGGAATCGACCAACAATCCATTCCGCATTGATGAACAGGACAAATATAAGGACAGTTTCCC
>PCTK01000085.1:0-147 GCA_002786505.1 Nitrospinae bacterium CG22_combo_CG10-13_8_21_14_all_47_10
GTGTTTGTTGACGACGCGCTGGAGGCCGTCCTTCAGGAGCGGTGCGCCGACTTCAGCTCGACGATCAGTTGTCCACAATCGCGGCCACTTCCTCACTATCTCTTCGCGCCTTCGCGTCTTCGCGTGATGCATGAATCTCAGACCCGG
>PCTK01000085.1:237-2714 GCA_002786505.1 Nitrospinae bacterium CG22_combo_CG10-13_8_21_14_all_47_10
CAAGGAGTTTTAAAATAGACTCCAAATTATTTTTCATCTCCCTTTTCCACTCCAGAAAAGATTCGCGGTCATAAGCGAAATCCAGTTGAGTGCCCTTCTTTTTAAATTTTTTGAGTTTGTTTTTGGCGCCAGCAATGGTGAATTTTTCTTCATAAAGCAGGCGTTTGATTTCCAGAACCAATTCAACATCCCTTTTCTGGTACAACCTTTGTCCCGATCTGTTTTTAGTCGGTTTCAGCGCATCAATTTCGTCTTCCCAATAGCGTAAAACATGTTGCTCCACGCCAGCCAGGTCAGCGACTTCTCCAATTTTAAAAAATAATTTATCAGGAATCAGAGTTGTCATCACACGCAGAGTGGTTGGTGGAATCCAGCAACTGTTTGCTGGGTTTAAAGGTCAATACTGTTCTGGGTCGAATACGAATCGTTTCGCCTGTTTTGGGGTTACGGGCATTACGCGCTTTTTTCTTCCGTAAAATAAAACTGGCAAACCTTGAGATACGGACATTATTACCATGAGCCAATTCGGATTTAATTTCTTCAAATAAAATTTCAACGGCCTGCGCGGCTTCCTGGCGCGTGAACCCGACTTTCTCATAAACCTGATCAACAATATCCGCCTTCACCAGAGTGCCATTTAAATCGGCTTTATTCAAAATTGTTTCCTCAAGAAATGGTGGCCTTAATACCTTCAGTCATTTGTACTATTTTTCTTCATGGGCATGGTTGGCCTCATCAATAATTTTTTTCATCAAATGCTCCGGGACATCTTCATAGTGGTCAAATTCCATAGCAAACATACCCTGCCCTCCCGTCATGGAGGTTAGATCAGCCGCATAATTCAAGACCTCTGCCATGGGCACAAATGCGCGAATGGTCTGGGTCTCGCCCTCGGAATCAATCCCTTGAATTTTACCTCGTTTGGAATTGATATCGCCCATTATATCCCCAACATAATCACTCGGCACTACGATTTCCATGTTCATGATCGGTTCAAGAAGAATCGGCCTGCAATCCATGATCCCTTTTTTGAATCCAAGGGAGCCGGCAATCTTAAACGCCATTTCCGAGGAATCCACATTATGATAAGAGCCGTCATATAAACTCACCTTCACATCGACCATGGGGTAATGCGCGATGATACCACCCGCCATTGCCTCCTGGATTCCCTTGTCAACAGCGGGAATATAAGTCTTTGGGATGGCGCCTCCCACAATTTTATCCTCAAAAATATATCCTTCTCCCCTCTTCAAGGGAGAGATTTCTATCCAGGTATCACCAAACTGTCCCTTTCCCCCCGTTTGCTTTTTATATTTTCCCTGTACCTTTGTGGAACTTTTAATCGTTTCCCGATAAGGTACCTTGGGTGCCTGGACAACCACTTCCACACCAAAACGCCGCTTCAACCTTTCGAGGGTGACATCAAAGTGAACCTGCCCCAGACCCGATAGCAGTAATTGCCCTGTTTGATCATTTCTTTCCATCTTCAGGGTCGGGTCCTCCTCCAACAGCCGGTGCATGGCACTACTGATTTTTTCTTCATCTGCCCTTGTTTTGGGCTTCAGTGCCCGAAAAAATACCGGCAAGGGAAAAGCAATGGGCGGAAACACCACTTTTTCTCCAGCATCGGAAAATGTGTCGCCTGTTACCGTCGACTTCAGCTTGGCCACGGCTCCTATATCTCCCGCAGAAATTTCCGAGACCGGGATCTGTTTTTTCCCCTGGAGCGCGTACAACTGACCTACGCGTTCATTCACATCCTGAGTGGCGTTGTAAATCGTGTCATCCCCTTTTAGCGAACCTGAAAACATCCTGAATAAGGTCAGTTTTCCAGCATACGGATCGGCAATAGTTTTAAAAACAAAACCCGCAGTTGGCCCATTCACGGGACAAGTAATCGGCGAATCATCCTTCAATCGTTTTGCGGTTACCGGAGTCCGCAAATCAGGGGAAGGAAGGAATTTAATGGCCGCCTTCAGCAGAAGGTCCACTCCTATATTATGCAGAGCCGACCCGCCAAGCACTGGTATCAATTTGCCACCCTGAATTCCTTCTTTTAATCCTTTGGAAAATTCCTCTTCCGTCAACTCTCCCTGCTCAAGGTATATTTCAATCAGATCATCATCGACCTCCGCCACCGCTTCCATCAACTCGGCATGGCTAAGCTCCATTTCCTCTTTGATCTCTGAAGGTGTTTCTCCCGTCTCTCCATTTCCCTTACCATCTTTAACATAGGAAACAAAATGGTTATCAATCAGATCCACAAGCCCGGAAAAAGTTGCCCCAGTATTGTCAGGGAGTTGCATAAAGACCGGGTTTTTGTTGAATTTCTTTTTAATGGATTCCAGAGTGGAGGCCACATTAGCCCGTTCATGATCCAGCTTATTCAGAAAAATAATTCTTGGCAGGTTTAACTGGTCGGCCCAGTTCCAAATTTTTTCGGTATAAAACTGGACTCCTTCATCCGCACTGATCAC
>PCTK01000085.1:2723-18474 GCA_002786505.1 Nitrospinae bacterium CG22_combo_CG10-13_8_21_14_all_47_10
GCCGTCCACCACCCTGAGGCCGGCAGGCGTATCAGTAATGAAGTTACTGTTTCCCGGCATATCAACGAGGTTAATTTTTTTCGCATCCACCTCGCAAAAAGAAACCGAAGCATCTATGGAATGACCGTGCTTTATTTCATCCGGGTCATAATCCATAACGGATGAGACATCGCCCACTTTCCCCAACCGGTCCGAGACACCGGAATAATATAAAATCGCTTCCGCTAAAGAAGTCTTTCCCGATCCCCCATGGCCCACCAATCCAATATTCCTGATATCTTGAAGTTTATAGTGCTTCATACTCACCTCATCTGGTAAATAGATCACCCGCCAGCCAGGAAAGTTACCCCACTTCCTAAACTCATGAAACAAGAGATACTGCCTTTGAATTTACACCCCCAACGCTCAAGAACTCTATAAACATTCCAAATTTCGCGGCAAAAGTCAAAATTTTATACGCTGTTAATTTAATAAATATAAGGAATATTTCAAGTTGCCCTGGGAAACCGGTATAAATCGGGGCGGGAAAAGAGAGAGGGATTTTTCCTATTCAATTCATTTCAAAGCGTTTAAGCCCACAACCAAAGAATATCAACCACGAAAATTAAAAATGTTATGGCGACTGAGATAAATTTTTCTAAAATTATAGGAGGCCAGAATGTTCATGAGGACAGGCACATAAAATGGGTCTGAAGTTTTTCAAGAGTCTATACCTTTTCTTTTTCCAGACAAAATGAGCCTGACAGGTGTCCCGATGAATCCAAATGTTTTCCTGAGGCTGTTGATCAAATAACGGCGGTACGAAAAATGAATTCCTTCAGGGTAATTCATAAAGCATTTAAAGGTGGGAGGACACTTCTTCACTTGCGTCGCATAATACAGCTTCATAAACTTACCCCGGTAATTTGACATGGGATTTTTTTGAACGGCACGCTCAAAACACTCATTAAGAGGTGCCGTGGCTATGCTTCGAGAATACTCTTCATAAACTTGCTGTACCTGAGGCAAAATTTTATCGACACGCAATCCCGACTTTGCCGACACCGTAAGCACAGGAGCAAATTCCAAAAATTTAAGTTTTTGTTGAACCCGTTCTTCGAACTCCTCAAACAAAATTTCTTTTTCACGGGATAAATCCCACTTGTTCCCCAGAATCAGACACGCCTTGCCACGATCAAGGGCATAGCCCGCAACCGTAGCATCCTGATCGGTGACCGGCTCTATGGCATCCAACACCAGCACCGCCACATCACAACGATCCAGTGCTTTGAGGGCCATGATCACGCTGAACTTGTCAAGAACCTGAACGGTTTTTCCCTTGCGCCGGATTCCTGCCGTGTCGATCAGGATAAACCGGTGTCCATTCCACTCAAAAAGCGTGTCGATGGCATCCCTGGTCGTCCCAGGGATATCAGAAACAATGCAACGTTCCGAGTTTAGCAATTTGTTGATCAGGGAAGATTTTCCGACATTGGGTTTTCCGATCACCGCCACACGAATGCTGTCTCCCTCAAAATCAGATTCGGGGTCTATATCAGGAAGAGATGCGGAAACCGACTCAATCAATTCATAAAGCCCATTCCCGTGTTCTGCCGAAACCGGGAAGATATTCTCCAGTCCCAATTTAGAAAATTCAGGAAGGATGAAATGATGCGAAGGCGAGTCTACCTTATTTACAGCAAGGAAAAAGGGCTTCCCCGATTTACGCACCTGGGAAATCACTTCCCTGTCCGCCCCGGTCAGTCCGGTCTGATTATCCACAACGACAATCACACAGTCGGCTTCTTCACGAGCCCACATGGCCTGTTCAACCACTTGAAGTTCAATCTTGTTGGTGCTGTCTACATCAACTCCACCCGTATCAACAATGAGGACAGGGCGGTTACCAAGCTCCGCGGCACCATACATCCGATCCCGGGTTACCCCCGGTGTATCGTTGACAATCGCCGAACGACTTTGAGTGAGTTTATTGAATAAAGTTGACTTGCCAACATTGGCCCTGCCAACGATAGCGATAATAGGGGTGGTCATGCTTCTTCCTTAAATAGATGGGCCTTTATCTTGCAGGTATTTGTGAATACCTTCCGCTATGGAGGAAGCAAGCCTGTAAAGGTAGTCGGGCTTGGAAAGCATGCGGGATTCCTTCCGGTTGGTCAAAAAACCGACCTCAACCAGAATGCTGGGCATATCCGCTCCATGAAGTACATAAAAAGGGCCTTCTTTGACCCCAAGGTTCTTCAGCGTGCGAAATTTTTTCCTGGAGGATTGAAAAAGGTTTTCCTGAACCGTTCCCGCCAAACGGGAAGAGTCATTAATTTTAGTTGTGGTGATGAGGCTTGCCAGAATTTCCTGAACCTGATCATCCTTGACAGACTGAACCAACTCGCCATTTTCCCTGGCGGCAACTTCCAGCGCCCTATCATTATTAGCCGTGCCGAGGAAATAGGTTTCGATACCATGCGCCGATTTTCTTTCTGCGGCATTGGCATGGATGGATACAAACAGGTCTGCATCGCGATTATTGGCAATCTCACTTCGCTCTTTAAGTGGAATAAATGTATCATCCTTTCGGGTCATCACCACCCGGTACTTAAACCGGTTGACCAATATGGTTTTGACATGCCGCGCAATGGTCAGGTTAATATCTTTTTCATAAAGGCCCTCATCGCTCTTCGCCCCCTGGTCTTTGCCTCCATGCCCTGCATCCACAACGACTAAAGGTGAAGCAGTTCCATCCATCCCGGAAGAAGGAGCATAAAGATGGCCTTTTGCACCCACTTTTTCATTCTTGAAAAATACTTTTTTAACCGGTGCCTTGGGAGAGGGTTCTGGTTTGCTGGCTAAAGCCACTTTTTTTTCAGAGCCTGCCTGAATTGCATATTGTTCCTGAGGGGCTAATTGAGGCTGAGGAACTTTTGTATTCTGCTCTTGCTTTATGGGTTCCTTTGACAGAGCCTGCCTGGCAACTACGGGTTCCGTTTTTTTCTCTTTCGGCAAAACTACAAGTTTTTGATGTGCGGACTTACTTTCCACTTTCTTTTTCGTTTCGTGAACCGGAAAGACAGCCGAGAGCTTCTGATATTCCTGACGGGCTTTCCCCGCCTGATCTCCGTTGGGATACTTCTCAAATATAGTTTTTAAAATTCCCGCGGCCGATGAAAAATCTTTTTTATCGCGATAGATCTCGGCCGACTCGAACAATGCGTCATCCGTCAACGTCCCCTTTGAAAAATCAAGAGAAACTTTTTTATAATAATGGAGAGCTTGATCGAGATCCTTTGCGTTTTTGGAAATCCCGTTCAAACCTTGATATAGTCGAGCCATTGTGAAAACGGCTTTATAAGCCTGCGGACTTTTAGGGTAACGTTCCGCCACTTTCTCGAATTTTTGGATAACGTTTTCCCAGTGGTGGCGGAATTTCTGTTTATCCGGAGATCCTTTGAGTTGGTAATATGATTTCTGGGCCAGGTAGTAAAGGTCTTCGGAAGAATAAGATTTCCCCGCCCAGGCAGAAGAAGCCCACAGAATGGCAAAACCGGCAACAAGCACCGCGTTTTTAAATTTCATATGTCGCTGATGCACTAACATAGAAAGGCCCCAAAAAAGCCCACACACCATAACTAATTAATTTTATTGAAGTTTTATCGACAAAGCATAACATTTTCCCCTGTCAGGGTCAATAGAGCGCACCCATTATTATAAAGGAGAATTACCTTCCTCGAGCCAAACGTTCGGCCAGGTAGGAAGGCAGACCATTATCCAGGATCTTCTTCTGAGCGACAGCCAAATCATACTCGAAACGGCGGACTTCCACCGTTTTTTCTTCAGAGTCATAAATCATAAAAGCAGGATTCGTGTTTCCATCCCTGGGTTGTCCCAAACTTCCGTCATTAAAAATATAACGATTTTCCGTTTTAATCTCCCAGGAATCCCCAAAATAGTCGTTCACCTCGCCATCTGGCGTTTGCTCCAGGATAATTGGTTTATGAGAATGGCCCACAAAGCAGATGGGAGTTTCAAAGTTTTTGAAGTTGCGTTTGCCTCCGGCCTTTGAAGTCACATAATGCCAGGCCTCCGGCTCAAAAGGAGAGGCGTGCACCCAGTAAACACCTTCTTCTTCATGATCAAGGGGGAGCGAGTCGAGAAATTTTTTATTTTCCTGTGTCAGCTTTTCCCGGGTCCACTTGCACGATTCAAAAGCATATGAATTAAAATAAGTGGTGTCGGTCTTATTGACAGCGGCCCAGTCATGGTTGCCTGCAATGGAAATATGCGTATTTTTACTCACCCATTCAACACAAGGGTTCGGGTCAGCCCCATACCCGACAATATCTCCCAAACAAACCAGTTTGTCGTAGGCAATTGTTTCTATTTCTTTTTCAAATTGATTAAGAGCTTCGAGGTTACTGTGCAAATCGGAAAAGATAATGTAACGCATGAACGGGTTTATTTAGCCGTTTGGGAAGGGGTGTCCTTAACGGTTTCTTTAAAAACCTTATCGAGAATTCCATTGATAAAATCCGGGGAATCTTCGGTACCAAATTTTTTGGCGATCTCCACGGCCTCGTTTATGACCACTTTGGGAGGGGTGGAAGTCGTGAACACCAGTTCGCAAATACCCAAACGTAAAATGTTCCGGTCGACCATGGACATGCGCTCCAGAGCCCAGTTGTCACTGAATTTTTTAATCAGAACATCAACCTCTTCAGCCTGGGCAAAAACCTTTTCGACCAGAACTCTCATAAAATCGAGGATTTCAGCCTGGACATCCGCTCTCTCGCAAAACTGTCCTATCTGAGTTTCAAGGTCGTCTGGATTAAATTCACTCTGATACATGAATTTCAAAGCCAGTTCCCTTGCTACGCGCCGTTTTCCCATAAGTTCCTCAAAGTTTCCTGTATAAATTCGCCATTTCAACAGCCGCCAGCGCTGTCTCTCTTCCCTTATTGGAAGAGTCCGGCCCCGATCTTGCTATTGCTTGTTCAAGGTCATTCGTGGTCAGCACACCAAACAAAACAGGAATATTAAACTCAAGCCCTACCTGATTAATGCCCCGGCTGGTTTCAGCTGAAACATATTCGAAGTGTGGAGTCCCGCCCTTAATCACCGCTCCCAGACAGAGGATGGCATCAAAATTTCCGCTGGAGCAAAGTTTTTTCGCCGCCTGGGGAATTTCAAACGCTCCGGGAACCCGGACCACTTCCAGGCTTTCATCATCGGCCCCCTGCTCCTTAAAGGCTGAAAGCGCACCACTGAGAAGGTTGCTGGTCACCAAGTCATTAAAACGACTCACTACGATTCCAAAACGGAGTCCTTTTGCGTTTTGGTCCCCCTCAATATATCTAGCCATGACTCATTGAATATTTTGAAACATATGGCCCATTTTTTCCTGTTTGGTCCGAAGGTATTTGATGTTGTCTTTTTTTGCCTGAATTTCAATGGGTACCCTTTCCACCAATTGCAGGCCATATCCTTCCAGTCCGACGATTTTCCTGGGATTGTTCGTCATGATACGGATTTTTCCGAGTCCCAATTTGCGAAGGATCTGTGCACCAATACCATAGTCTCGCAAGTCAGGTTTGAATCCGAGTTCTTCATTGGCCTGCACAGTATCTTTTCCTTCATCCTGCAAGGCATAGGCCTTCATCTTGTTGACGATCCCTATTCCCCGCCCCTCCTGGTACAAATAAAGCAGGACACCTTTGCCTTCCTGCTCAATCATTTCCATTGATTTTTTCAGTTGCTCCCCACAATCGCATCGGTAGGAACCAAAAACATCTCCCGTCAAACATTGGGAATGAACCCGCACCAATGTAGGCTCATCCGCATGGATCTCTCCTTTGACCAGAGCAATATGTGTTTGGTCATTCAAAATATTTTTAAACACTACAGAGCGAAACTCACCCGAATGGGTCGGCAAAATAGTAGAAGTCACCTCTTCCACCAAAGCTTCCTGCTTAAACCTGTATTCGGCCAGATCTTTGGTGGTGATCATTTTCAATCCATGTTCTTTTATAAAACCTTTCAGGTGAGAAACCCGGGCCATGGTGCCGTCATCATTCATGATTTCGCAAATCACACCATAAGGTTGCAACCCTGCGATACGCGCGATGTCGACCGAAGCTTCCGTCTGCCCCATTCGAACCAGCACCCCCCCGTTTTTGGCACGCAACGGGAAAATATGCCCCGGTTTAACCAGGTCGTTTTTCGAAGAGTTTGGATCAATCGCAACTTTAATGGTATGAGCTCTGTCCGCGGCAGAAATTCCGGTGGACACACCAGACCTGGCATCAATGGAAATGGTAAATGGAGTTTCAAAAGCAGACTGATTGTCATCGACCATCATGGTTAAATCCAATTCACGAGTTCTGCTTTCCGTCAGGGTAAGACAAATCAAACCCCGTCCAAATCTCGCCATGAAGTTTATCAGTTCCGGTGTGGCTTTCTCGGCGGCGATCATGAGGTCGCCTTCATTTTCCCGATCCTCGTCATCCACGATGACAATCATTTTACCTTGGCGGACATCCTCAACAGCTTCTTCTATGGTACTAAATACTTTTTCCATGGGCTCCTCAATCATGAAAAGCCCTGTTGCCGAAGAAAGTCAAGGGAGGGCTTTCCCTCGCCCGGTTTCAACAGGGTTTCGCAGGCTTTAAATACGTATTTACCTATCATATCACATTCAATATTTATTAAATCGCCAATCTTTCTGGCACTCAAGTTCGTGTGGCTCAATGTAAAAGGTATGATGGATACCGTAAACCGGTTATCCTTGCAATCAAAAACAGTCAAGCTGATTCCGTCCAGAGCGATAGAACCTTTTTCCATGATAAAAGGACTGATTTCCGCCGGATGGGAAAACCGAAACAGGACCTCGCCCGGCTTTTTCTCTATCTCCACGATTTCGCCAACGCAGTCAATATGCCCACTGACAAAATGTCCGCTGATTTTCGTTGCAGGGGTGAGAGACCGTTCCAGGTTAAGTCGATCTCCTTTTTGCACACCTTTAAAATTGGTACGATTGAGAGTTTCAGTGCTCAAATCCAGTTTAAACGTTGTCTGCGTGGAGTCCACAACCGTCAAGCAGACTCCATTCACAGCGATGCTCTCGCCATCCTCGAACCCGGAAAATTCCTGCTCCGTATTTACAACCAGCACAGCTCCTTCGTTCTGCTGAACAAATTCACCCACCGTTCCTACTGACTGCACTATTCCGCTAAACATGGGGTCGCCTCCACCATTAAATCCTCACCAATTTTTGTCACAGCAATATTCTTTAAATTTATCGCGCCATCCACCTTCATCGCGCCCCGCCCTCCCAAAAAACCGGGAGCCCGGACCCCACCTATTAATATCGGGCAGATGAATGCAACAACCTGGTCTACCACGTTGGCTTTGAAAGCGCTGGCATTCAATTCCGCACCACCTTCGATCAGTATAGAGTTCATGCCCCTGTTTGCCAATTCTTTCAGGAGATGCGCGATATGGAATCCGTTCTTCAATAATTTTCCATTCAAGATTTCTACCTTTTTGCCTTCCAAAGCTTTACGGCGTCGAGGAGAAATATCAGGTCCGGCCACATAAACCACTTTTTGGGAACGGCTATTTTTAAAAACATTCGCCGTGAGCGGGATTCTATTTCTGCGATCCAGAATAATGCGAGCTGGATGTTTAACATTGCCTGTTTCCAGCCTGCAAGTCAAACGGGGATTGTCTTTTAAAACAGTTTCAGTCCCTACAAGAATGGCATCAACCTGGTTCCTGATTTTATGAACATGGTTGCGTGCCGACTTTCCCGAAATCCAACGCGAATCACCTGAGCGGGTAGCAATTTTTCCGTCCAACGACATGGCGGTTTTTAAAATCACAAATGGCATTCCCGTTTTCATCACCTTTATGAACGGTTCATTTATTTTCTGGCATTCTTCCTTTAAGACATCAGGAACAATGATAATACCTTGTGCCTTGAGTGCACGTGAACCTTTTCCGCAAACTTGTTTATTGGGGTCTTTCATGCCGACAAAAACTCGTTTAATACCAGCTTGAATGATCGCCTCGGTGCAGGGAGGCGTCCGCCCAAAATGGCAACACGGTTCCAAATTGACATAAAGATCGGCGGACCGGGCATTACCCCCCGCCTTCCTTAAGGCTTCTATCTCCGCATGGGGCTGACCAGCGCAAGAGTGATATCCTTCACCGACAACTTTTCCACGCCTGACCACAACCGCTCCCACCAACGGATTAGGACTGGTTCTGCCACGGGCCTTTAGCGCAAGGCCAAGTGCCCTGCGCATATATTGAATGTGTTTATCTTCTTTCAAAAGGTGACCTGGTTTTTTGGGGTGGACTAAAAACACTCTAGCCGCATATTGCATGAGCAAAAAGTTTAACATGAGCAAATACAGGTTTTGTAGGGGCAAACGGTTACATTCCGAATATTTTTTGAATCGCAAAATGTGTTTTTGAAAAATTACCTCCTGTTCAAAAACAGGGAAACCAAATCCCCCCAACCCCCTTCGTTGAAGGGGGAGCTTTAATGGACCCCTCTTTTTCAAAGAGGGGCTGGGGTGATTTACAACCTCTCATGCAATATGCAGGCTAGTTACGGCGTAGAATATTTACCATATGTTTTCTAATGCTTCCACGCTGGTACACAATTTCAATCCTGCGATTGGTGGCTCGTCCTTCCAGGGTATCATTGGGAACTTTGGGCCTGTATTGCGCAAAACCTTCGATAGACAATTGCGTTGGGGGGAAACCTGCGGCCACCAATTCCCTGGCAACTTCCGCGGCGCGGGAGGCAGACAACTCCCAGTTAGAAGGGAATCTTTCCGTTTTTATAGGCGAGTTATCGGTGTGTCCTTCAATTTTTACCTGGTAGCTGAATTGCTTTAAAAGGTCAAAGACCTGCTTGATAATCTCGTTTCCGGTATACGTCATTCTGGATTGGCCTGGAGGAAACAGTACTACATCCGAGATGGTGATGATCGCGCCTCGCTCATCGGAGGAGACATCCACCTGTCCAGACAATTTATTTTTGAAAACAAATTCCTCAACTTCCGAGGCAATCTCTTCCACCTCTTTCGCTACCATAGCGCCAACTTCGTCAACAGCATGAACAGTAGTTTCATCAAGGACCTGTTCCTTAATGACATCCAGTCCTTCCCGGATACCTGCTTCAGGAATTGTCTCCTGCCCCAGGGCATCTCTCAGGGAAGATTTGATCTGCTTCCATTTGTTCTCCTCAATGGTGCCCATGGCAAAAAGCAGGATGAAAAACACCATAAGAAGGGTTACCAGGTCGGCAAAGGTCGTGACCCAGGCGGGGGCTCCCTCAGGGCACTCGTGCTCATCCTCCTCTTCCGCTTCTTCAGGAGCTTTTTTTTCTTTTTTTGCGTCTTTTTTTTCGGCCATGGCTAGTTATTTATTTTCTTTATCCTTTTTCTTGCCTTTGTCGGCCCCTTTCTTTTCCTTTTTCCCATGATAGGTATCCACGTAGTTCTCCAGAACATCCTGCATGAACCTGGGGTTGACACCTTTGCGAATATAACTGATCCCTTCCAGAATCAATTGCATCTCCAATGCCTCGGTAGCACTGCGCCGTTTCAGTTTTACGGTCATGGGAATAAAAACCAGGTTGGCCACAACAGCACCGTAAAAAGTTGTAATGAGCGCAACGGCCATTTTGGGACCTACGGAGCTAACATCAGAGAGGTCGGAAAGCATCTGAATCAATCCAATCAGGGTTCCAACCATGCCGAATGCAGGGGCAAACGCCCCCATCTGATTAAAAATCTCCCAACCATCTTTGTGCGCATTCTGAAGTTGTTTGACTTCCCTTTTAAGCAGGGCATTGACAGTGGCCTCATCTTTACCGTCAACAGTCAGTTCCAAACCTTTTTTCAAAAAATCATTATCAATTTCCTTAAGCTTGGACTCAATCGCCAACACACCCCCTTTTCGGGCCACATTACAGACATTGACCATGGTCTCAATCAATTGATACTGATTCGATTTTCGAACCATAAAGACTCTTAAGAACAACCCCATCACCTTCATCACCTCGTTGATGGGAAAAGCAATAAGAGTAGCCGCAAGGGTTCCGCCAAGAACGATCATCGCCGAAGGAATATTGATGAACAAGTCTAAACCGCTGTTCATCAAAATAGAGGCAATTACCAACCCCATACCAGCGATTACACCAACTAGAGTAGCTAAATCCATATTTTATGACGGTTGCTTAACTTTAATGATCCCTGAAATCGGATCCACATTATTAAATTTTAAAATTTTATCCAGCGTTTCTTTATCCAGAACAGTCCCTTTTCTTAAAAGATTTATTCCTGAAGCAGAAAAAATATCAGAAGCCAGTTCCATACCCTCCGCCAACGCAAAAACAGAACAGTCCATGGTAGGCACTTCTTTGACCTCGCCCTGGCGATCGACATATTCTGCAAGAATTGACATGACATTGTCATCAAATATGACCCCCGTTTTTGCTTCCATTTTGGCTAAAATCTCCGCCGCAGGTTTGTCAGGGGACGCCATCCTGTTATGGTCAAAATAACTAGCGGCGCAAACGATTCGAGAACCAATTGGAATTCGATCACCATACATGCCATCGGGAACCCCGGAGCCATCCACATTCTCATGGAGATGGCGGATGATTTCAGCAATCAACTCAAAGCCCGGAAATTCTTTCAATAGCATTTCCCCAACCAGAGGATGATTGGTGGTTGACTTGGACTCAAAAGCGTCTCTCTTATTTTCGTTGATGGCTTCCAGTCTTTTCTCCTGGGTCGGGAGAGCAACGATGCCCAGTTCGTGGAGACGCGCGGCAGATTTGACATTCCTGATCTGATAATCTGTCAGACCAATTTTTTCCGCAATATAAATAGAAATCTCCGCGACCCGCTCAGAGTGCCCGCGGTGTTTTGTCTGATGCAATTCGATAATGGTGGCCAAAAGGCCTTCTGTGGAATCAAATCTGCTGGCAAGTTCCTCTACCATGGAAGAAATTTGCTGGTTCTTGTTCTCCAACTGCTCGTTAAGCTCGGTCATCTCCTTAAGGCTGACACCCAGCCGCCTCTTATCATTCCGGAGTTCTTCATTGAGGGCGGCGAGCTTATGGTGAAATTGCTTCAATTGCCCCAAAGATGCTTCCAACTGCTTGTTTTTCTCAAAAACCGCATCATTGAGATGAGCCACCCGCATGACAAAATTCACCACGAAAAGCAATTCACCTTTTTTCAGAGGCTTGGATAAATAGGCATCGGCTCCTGTTTCACTGGCTTTGATGGCATTGTCCTGTTCAGCGTCATAGGCAGACATCAGGATCACCGCGGAACGAAGTTTAAGCTCCCGCACGCGTTGACACACATCAAACCCACTCATCCCTGGCATATGAATATCGCAAAGGATAATATCCGGCTTGATTTCGCGCATCATCTGCAGGCCTTCTTCGCCCGTTCCCGCCTGGAACACTTCAAGCGTCTCTGGACCAAAAGACTTCGTCAGAATCTGCTTGACGATCAGTTGTAGCGTTCGATCATCATCTATACTTAAAAACCGCTTCGCATTTTTGGTAGTGCTCAAATTTCAAAGCTCCCATACCTGCATGAAAAAGAGTTGATCTTTTATAAAAGAATCTTCCGCCTATAGAATTATACCGATAAACTTTAGAGCCTGTTTTTCTTTTTTCTGGCCCAAAAATTCACAAATAAAGGAACCTGCTCCATCAATGAAACTCCGTCCCGAACCGGATTATCAGCAGACCCGAACCTGCCCCTTCTGGAAAGAAGGCTTTGCAAAACCCCCGAGATTACCCGTCCCGGGCACGAAAGCTAAGGTAAAATACCACGTCTTCGCTTACGCTCAGAATGACATGCAGAAACCATTGTATTGTCATCCTGATGAGCCTTGGCGAAGAAGGATCTCGCTTTTCTCAATACAGAACCACTTATGCAAAGCCCTCTTCTAGAAAGGGATGAAATTTGTTGGCTGGCAATAACCTGATAATAGAATTTAACTGGTTATTATCAAGCAAAACTTGATCAAATTCAAGCTGTTATGGTCTTAAAGCGCTATTCCTAACCCTTATCGTCCAAATAATTTATTTCTTACTGTTTTTATTATTTTTTTAAGGACATAATGGCTACAGGTCATCCATATCATCGCTCTCAACTTCGGTAAATCGAGGGGCTTCGACACACCTGAGTCCCACCGCCAAATGCCGTTCAGAAGGATCAAAAGAATTTCTGAAGACGCATTTGGCATGAACTAAATAATTCATCCACGATCCCCCCCGCACAATTCTCTGAGTCGTATGTTTGGAAGCATTTTTCTGCATGCACCATTCCCAGACGTTGCCTGCCATATCAAAACACCCATAAGGAGACATGCCCTGTTCCAGATCCATTACCGGGTTGGTCTTGCAAGTCATGAAGTCACAAGTATTGGCAAACCCTTTTTCATAACCCATCGCCTCACCCCAGGGATAAACCCGTCCATCCGTTCCCCGGGCCGCTTTTTCCCATTCCTGTTCGGTGGGCAACCGTAGCCCCATCCAGAGGGCAAAAATAATTGCCTCGTAATAATTGATGCCAATAACAGGCTGGTCGTTATCAAACGAGTATTGGGGAAACCTGTTTTTGTGTTGCGGGTCGAACTGCTGGTATAAAGCATTGGTTACCGGAAATTTCATGATTGAAAATTCCTTTAGAAGAACCTTATCCTCTTCATCCATCTCTTCCTGATAAATAAACTTTCCTTCAGGAATAGTGACCATTTCGCCAAATTTTTTGAGAACGGCCTTGTTCACCTGCTCCCGGTCCGTAACTTCGGCAAAAAATTCTTTAAGCTCTTCCAGATTTTTCAAAGGCTCCAAGTCAAACGTATCCAGAAGTTGATGAAAATTCATACCATGCCTTGCCAGAATGAGTTCGATCACACTGAATAAAATTCGACTGTCCCGGTGCTTGCGCTTCATTAGGCGGAGCAACAGGTCCTGGAGGTACACCGGTTCGTTGTACTGGATAACATGTTCGACACGCACCTGTCGGCACTGGGCAAATTGGGGAAAAGTTTCCTTGCATTGATATTTCAACAACTGCCTTATCAAAAGGTCCTGCTCCCTTGGCAGATCACCTGCTTCAGCCAGCGAGTTCCCCGCCAGCATCACTGCCCCCTCGGCAATTAAAATATCGAACAACTCTTTTCCTGGAACCCCACCCGCCAGAATCTTAATAGCTTCGTGCCATCTCTCATTGGCACAGTTTTCCCGGACTATTTCCACCCAACGATCATCTTTCTGTATATATCGGGCGGCAAGAAACTCCTGAAAGGACGGGTGACGGTATTCCCAATACCGCTTCGTCTCCTGCAAAATATCTTTCCACCAGGGAACAATGTTTCCCTCCCGCAGAAGGATTTCTTTACCTTCCAGAGTTGATTTTTCGTAACCCGGCTCTACATCAAGAAAACGTTGTTGCCTGCCTTCGGTCATCAACTGGCAGGAGATTTCACCAAGTTGGTCGAGACAACTTTCCACCCAACTCTCATCTGCCGAAGGATTGGCCAGTTTCATCTTAAAACGGAACCAGGTGGAATAAATCTCCAACCGGTTTTTCAGTCCTTCAAGAAGTTCGTTTTCTGAAAGTTCACGAATCATCCGCAAGAGGAGTGGGACTTCTAAAAGTTCCGGGGTAAAAAGAGCCAGATCTTTGATCTTTTTGTTTTTAGAAGCAGAACCAAGATATGCAGAACTCTGCCTGGAATCAATTTTCTGGAAAGCCATTTGAAATGCGGCGCCTTCCCCACGCTTCACAACCGCATCGGTGGATAAAGAACCAAAATTGAACCCACGGCTGGCAAGCAAAACAAAATTACTGCGGAAAGCGTTATCCTCCAGAAATGATTCCATAAAAAACTGGAACCGGTCCTGAGGGTGAAGCTGGTCAAATCCGTCCAGAAGGAACTGGCACTTGCCGTAGTTGAAGATGGCATTAACCGTATTTTCAAGGAGTCCCTCATCCAAAATCAAATCGGGGTTATCTTCCTGTTCAAGCAGAACCACATCCATAATTTCACGGTTTACGGCGTAACGAAACAGGTCGAACCTGCCGCTTTCGGGCAAGTCTCCAAAATGGAAATACACAGGAAGACAGTAAACCGGATGAGCCGGTTCCTGAAGAAGCGTTTCCAGATAACGTTTCAAGAAAATGGTTTTCCCCATTCCCGATCCGGCATCCAACATGATTTTCAGCCGGTTGACCTCCAGTAAATCTTCGTTAATGATTCTTGGGGCGGGAAATACCTGTTCAAGCAGGCTTTGCCTGTGCATGATCGGGTTGACATCCAGCAAGACCAACGGGATAAGGGATTTACTTCTTTTCCCCTTCCCCAGAATCTCATCCAGACAATGGGAAACCTTTTTCAGTTTCTGCTTTCTGTAGACCTCCACGACCCATTCAATGGATTCTTCCGGTCGTTCAGGAACAAGAGGGAGTTCTTCCCCATCAAAACCGGGGACCAGTCCTTGCCCCTCGCTCATGAATAACCACCAGGCGATTGATGTTTGATATATGTTGTCATTCCATAAAACCTTTTTCTTCTTCAGTCCAGGGTGCATCAAAAAATTAAAAAACCGGTTATAGCAAATCTGCTATTATCGTAAGGTTTTAATTTAATACTATCACACTGCTCGCAAAAGCCCCCACCGATGATCCCGTTAAAAGACGAAAACCCCACAAAAAACTTCCCGGTTTTCACACTTCTTTTTTTAACGCTGAACATCATTGTCTTTATTTATGGTGTCAATCTGCCTGTCCACCCCAGCATACTCTATGAAGACTACGCTCTTATTCCCTACCGACTTGTTAACCACCCTGTTGACGCTTACCCTACTCTTTACACCTCCATGTTTCTGCACGCGGGAATCGGGCATCTGGGGGGAAACATGCTTTACCTCTGGATTTTTGGCAACAATATTGAAGACGTTCTGGGGAAATTTCGCTTCTTCCTGTTTTATTTTGTCTGTGGAACCATCGCGGCACTGGGGCATATTGCCACCGACATGGAATCCCATATCCCCATGGTCGGAGCTAGCGGCGCCATATCAGGAATACTAGGCGCTTATCTGATATTATTTCCTTTTGCCCGAATCAAAACCTTTATTTTTCTTGGGTTCTTCTGGACCATCGCGCGAGTTCCTGCCATCGTTTTACTGCTGATATGGATTGGCCTGCAAATTTGGAACAGCATGGCGGCAGGTGCCGGGGGAACAGCCTGGTTCGCGCACATCGGAGGGTTCCTCGCGGGCATTCTTCTCATCCTGCCGTTCAAGCATATTCGCTAGTTTTCAACAGGCAAAAATCGACACCCATATGCAAACAGCCCTGCACTTTATTTCAAGCTTCCAGTGCACCCAAAATCTTTAAACGGACCAGGTTCAAAGCGGCTTGCGCAGATCGTTCTTTATTTCTAATCCGGTCATGCGTGAAGATAAATTTTTCACAGTAAGTACCCAACCGGTCATGCACCGCTATATAGGTCAAACCAACAGGTTTGAGGTCACTGCCTCCTGAGGGCCCTGCAATTCCGGTTACAGAAACCCCTATGTCGGCCCCGGTTACCCGGCAAACGCCTTCGGCCATGGCCCGGGCTACCGGTTCGCTCACTGCGCCAAATTCCTCAATCAATTTTGGCTCCACTTGCAAACGGCCTATTTTAGCTTCGTTGCTGTAAACAACAA
>PCTK01000085.1:18496-19956 GCA_002786505.1 Nitrospinae bacterium CG22_combo_CG10-13_8_21_14_all_47_10
ACTGCCCGAAACCTGTGTCAGCCGATGCCCGATCAAGCCCCCGGTGCAAGACTCGGCTGTGGCCAGAGTCAATGAGCTTTTTTGCAACAAAACACCGACTGCTTCCTCAAGTTCCTCTTCATCCTTCCCATATACATAATGAGATAAACGCCGGGCCAGGAAATTTTCCACTACATCCAGAAAAGTCTCCCCTTCTTCCTTAGACTCTGCCAAAACAGAAAGGCGAATCCGGACTCCAAGATGCGAGGGCAGAGAAGCTATCGCCACTTGTTCCGGCAATGCTTCCATGAGCCCAACCCTGGCCCACAGGTCAGCCTCAGAAAGCCCTGTCGTTTTGATCAAGCGGTGCAAAAAGGCTTTATTCTTTTGCGCAACCATTTCTGGAGCAACATATTTTTCAAATAAATGTTTCATTTCCAGAGGAACTCCCGGCAGGGAAAACAAAATACAGTTCCCACATCGCATCTTAAAGCCAGGAGCAGTTCCTTTTTCGTTGTAAAGGATTTCTGCTTTATCAGGGACCTCACACTGGCTCCTCACGCTTGCAGGCACCTCCCGGCCGCGGGCCTGGAACATTTTCTCCAGCATGTCAGCAACTTTAGAGTCCTTTCTCAAACCACACCCAAACACTTTGAGTAAAACGGACTTGGTAATATCATCATGTGTTGCCCCCAACCCTCCGGTCAGGACAACCCAGTCCGAGCGTGCCATAGCAAGCTTTATGCAATCTTCAATAACATGAGGCGAATCACCCACTGTGGTTATGCGCGAAATTTCAATTCCAAATTCATGGATCTTTTCACCCAAATATTTCGAGTTGCGATCCAGAATCAATCCGCTGACCACTTCATCCCCAATCACCACCAATTCAGCACAAGGTGCTTTAGAGCCGCCAAAGATCATGTGACACCCGATTTAACGAAAAATTCCATGAATAAATATTCTACCTTTCAGGGTGCTCGAGTACGAGAGAATTGAAACAAACGTTGCCAAACTATATTACAACAAGACTGCAATTTCACGATATTGGAGCTACTTTGCAACCGAAGGGGAATCTATTTACAAGGAATCCGACTGCTCCTTGTGCCACGGTGAAATGGGAGATGGGGTCGATATTTCTTCGGGTGGCAACACACAACTGGAGTTAACATTGCCGTGACCAAGGTTCGGCTTTCCGGGTTCAGGCTTTGTTTGTTTTGGGCAAAAAGACGGTAAACCTGGTTCCCACATTCGCTTGGCTTTGCACATCCAGTTCCCCATTATGCAACTCCACCACTTTTTTGCAAATGGTCAGACCTATCCCTGTCCCCGAATATTGGTTCCGGCCATGCAGACGTTCAAAGGGTCTAAATATTTTTTCCTTATGCTTCTCATCAAACCCTATGCCGTTATCCCGGATGGTTATCGCATGGCGCTTGTTATCGCCGGCTTCCATTTCCAATAATATTTCCGGAGTCTCT
>PCTK01000085.1:20066-27312 GCA_002786505.1 Nitrospinae bacterium CG22_combo_CG10-13_8_21_14_all_47_10
GCAACCGGGAAAGCTGGGGTCAAGATCCGCAATCACTTCAGCCACTACCTTATTCAGGTCCACCGGCCTGAAGGTTATTTTCTGGGAAGAAATTTCCGACAGTCTTAATAAATCATCAATCAAAATTTCCATACGTACAGCCGCTTGTTGCAAGCCAGCCAGATATTGCTGGCCGGTATCTCCAGGTTCCACATGTATGATATTCTGAATGCGTTCGCTGAAAACCATAATTTTCCGCAATGGTTCTTTTAAATCATGCGCGGCAAAGGAAGTAAAATCCCGAAGCGCACTGTTACTCCGCTCTAAGTCCCGAGTACGCTCTTTGATATACTCTTCCTGCTCATCCAGAGTCTGCTTCAACTCGTCTTTAGCCTTTTGTTCGCTGGTGATGTCTATGCCCATTTCCATGAGCAAGGTAGTGTCATCCAAATCTTCGAATGGGGTTACGACGGTCAGATAAGTCCTTCCATCGGGAGCCGTCCATATATTTGATTCCGTTTTAAAAGAGTCAAACACCCGGAAAGTACTACAGGGTTCACAAGGTGTAGAACGCTGGTGCATCAACTGATAACACATCCCATTTTCAGGGTTCCCAAATCGCTCCCGAAACATTTTATTGGCAAAAGGAATGGTGTAATCCTTTGCCTGCAAATGAAAACAGGCGGGCAACTGGTCAAGCATGTTTAAAAAAATATTTCGCTCCCTTTCAATCCTGTCTTCCGCCTTCTTTATCCTGAGTAACGTACCCATCAAAACGGATTTTACAGAATCAAGACTGGTGATCCTTTGGTCCAATCGCAACCCCTGTTTTTTTTCCAGTTCCTGCCAGTTGCGGATGAGTGCCAACCCCTTATATACAGGAAATATCAAAGCCAGTAAGGCAATAACTGTCGTTGTCAATACATCCTCGATTTTTGCAACAATTCCTTCATGGGAATCCAGGAAAAGGAACCCTTCCAAGGCAAACTCCCAAAGCAGGCTGAATAAGAAAATCGTGAGGAGTACATAAAACATTTGCAGAAAAAATACTTTTTTCATTGCTATACTTTCGAAGATGCAGTTTTGTGCGATAATTAGTGGCGTGTAATGCACAGCCTACCACTTATACACAGGGAAAGTCTGATTCTATTTACTCAGGAATTATGTAAAGACACTATCCCACCCAACCTAATGGGCTATTAACCGATGGTTTTTCAAGTCTTTTTGCCAGTAATCAGCGAGTTAATGCGGACTGAATATTTTTTATCTCATGGTCTTTAAAATCAAGCAAAACCGCTCCTCCCTGACTCCTGACGAAATTGCACAAAAAACCTATCATTGCGATTTATGGCGCGGCGGGTTTGAAGGAGTGCTTTCTTCTGGCGCACAAACCTTCTGCCTGTTCATAGCTATCCGGTATTTTAATGCTGGTGAAGTTACAAAAGCTTTGATCGCCGCCGCTCCGTTTATGGGCATGTTCCTTTCCATGGCACTGTTGCATTACGCTTCAGCCACCAACTGGGAAAAGTCTGCCTGGGGGGCTCTTCCCTCCGTGATTACGGGATCCTGCCTTCTAGTGGCCGCCTGGGTTACATCCTTATACCTGTTCGCGATTTTTATAATTATCGCGTACATTTGCCGTAGTGCCCTGCTCCCCTTCATCACAGATATTTATGGGGACAATTATCCACCTGATCGCCGCGGGGCTTTCTTCTCGAAACCTCTGCTCTTGTCAGTGGGCGTAGCCGCCCTGTCAGGATATATCGGATCCTCCCTCCTTACAAAGGATATCGGATATTATCCGCTAATCTTTACCTTTTTAGGGTTCTGTGCCTTTTCAAAGGCCATTGCCATCTACCGCATGCCTTCAAAACCAATGGATCAAAGCCCTCATATAAACCCCTTCGGAAACATGAAATACGCCTGGCAGGACCGTTCTTTTGGTTATGTTTTACTGACTTGGTTCATTATGGGGTTTGCCAACCTATGGACTCTCCCTTTACGCGTGGATTACGTCACCTCAACGGAATGGGGCATTGAAGGATCGGCTGTTTTTGTGGCCATGATTATCACTGTTATTCCCGAAACACTGAGGATGTTTTTCATTCCATTCTGGGCCAGACTGTTTGATAAAATGAACTTTGTGGTTCTCAGGATGATTCTGAATCTGGCCTTCGGTGGCGGTGTCCTCCTATTTTTTATCACCCCCAATCCCTGGGTCATTTCAGCAGGCTCAGCCTTGATAGGGATTGCCTTTGCAGGAGGGAGCATCGCCTGGAACCTGTGGGTCATCAAATACGCCCCTCCTGGTAAAACCGGTGCCTATATGTCGGTGCATGTCTGCCTGACAGGCATTCGCGGCACCCTGGGTCCGCTGATCGGCTATTGGACAGTGGGTTTGATCGGAGCCAGATACATCGGCATGGTTTCCTGTGCAATGATGCTTCTCGCAACCCTGATGCTCATCCCGGAAATTAAACACGGAAGAAGAAAGGCGTCCTGACAGCAACCCTTTGTGCCCCCGCATTACTTTGATATAATAAAACAATAAGGTTTCCGCTTATTTTCACCGCTTAATTATGTAGAAACCCCAAAAACTTCAACCTGTAATCCCATATGGCCGGAAAATATTTCAGCCTTAAAGATATCCAACTATTGGCGGATCACTATTCGCAAGTGGGCGACCCAAAAGCGTTGGCCCTTTTTCAAACCATCCAGTCTTTTTATCCCCCAGGGAAAAATCCTGAGAACAGGGCTCCTATAGATGCCCAGGAAATATTAAAGGGACTTGAAAAATCTGGTTTTCATCCGGAAAGCCAGGAACAAAGTCTGGCATGGCTGAATTCTCTTCGTGAACAATTAAATCGTGAGCTCTTCGATATTATTTCCCGACAGGGAAATCCCGCCGAGCTGATAGTGGGTCCGGACTACACATTCATCCAGGTGCTAGAGAACCCACAACCCACATCTGCCGTAGAACCGGAAACTCAGAGAAGGAAGTTCAAGGAGTCGGAGGTCACCTTCAACCTTCCAGACGAATTGAAACTGGAGTTCGAGAAACAGTTGGAACGGCTGAAAGAACGCGAAGAGCAAACCAACAACAAAATGCGGGAGTTTCTTGCCAAAGAAAAAGAATTTGAGGAAAACAAGGTCCGGCTTGAAAAGGAAAATTCAGAATTCCGCACCCACCTGCAAAAATTACGGGAAGAAGAACAAAAACATATTGAACAAGCCAAGGAGCAAACCGAAAAAGAAGTCAGCCGGCTTCATCAGGAACTGGAAGAATCCCGCCAGGAATTAGAAAACCTCAGGAACGAAAGAACCCATCTTTTGGCGGAGCATGAGGCATCACGCTCAAAGTTCGACGCCGACTTTTCGCGAAGAGACCAGATATTCAGGGCGAAATTCGATGAAATGACGGAGTTGATGGAGAAACTATTTGCCGAAGAAAAAGCCCTCCAACAACGCCAGGAGAAGAGTTACAAAACTAACAAAATTAAGCAGTCACAAATAAAAAAAGAACTCCAACAACAGGCAAAGAAGAACCAGCAACTCCTCAAACTTTCAAAATCGCTTGAAACTGAAAAAAGAACCTTCAAATCCAGGCTCAAGGAAGAGTTTGCAAAGCGTAAGGAGGAACTGGAGCAAGAGTTTCAGAGAAGGTCGGAATATCATATTCGACGGTTGGAAGAATTTGATGAAGATGAAGAACGCCTGGCCCGTGAAAATGAGAGGCTGAAAATCCGCGAACAGGGGCTGGCTCTGGAAGCGCAACAGAAAGCCGATGAGGCTACAAAAAAACGCCTGGCTGAAATTGAAAAACTGGAAAAAAAGCTGGCGCGACAACAAAAATTACTCAGCAAGCAAGAAAAAGAAAGCGATGTCGAAAAAGCAGTCCTCCTGAAACAAATGAGCGGCATAGAAGGTGGCAAGTTCGCAGTCGACCAGATCAAAACTGCCGCGAACACCCAGGCTAATCTTTTAAAAAGAAGAACCAAGCTGATAAAGGAGTTGGAACAGGACCGCATCAAAGTCGAACAGGAAATACAGGAAAAAAGCCAGGAACTGGAGAAAGCATACGAAAAGGAAACCCAAAAACTTGCAGAACAAAACAAAGCGCTGATTGAAGAGCAGAAGCGACTGCGTAACAAAGAAAAATTTTTACTGGAAAGGGAAACCCAGGAACTTCAGCGCATGAATGAGGAATTCGAAGAGTTTAAAAACTCTCTGGAAGTAGAACAAATAGAAAAAGATATAGCCCTTGAGGCAAAAGAGCAAAAACTTGAGCAGGAAGAACAGAAACTCCTGGCTCTCCTGCAAAAACAAATGGACGAAGAAAAACAAAGACGCGAAGAGATGTCCGAAATGGAAGCGGAAGCAATGCGGGAACTTCAGGAAATCCAACATGTCAAAACTGATGTCCATCAGCAGAAGGTCGAGGTAAAAAGTTTTCTCGCTGATTTTAATACCATCTACTCCGACATCCTGAATACACAGAGTTCGGAGTATGAAAATTTCAAAAAACGGATCGCCTTTATGGAGGAAGAGGCCGCGCGGCTGACGTCAAACCTGAAGGAGAAGGAAAAATCCATTACAGAAGATACCATTGCCGCGGAAAAGGAACTTCGTGAAAGGCTCAGGCACAAAGAGTCGTTAGTCGACTCCATGGAGGACGACCTGAGAAAACGCGTGGGGGAATATCAGAATTTTGTTAAGGAACTGTCTGAGGTTAAGCAATCCATGAGCGAAGAAGACGCCGCCAGAAAAGCCGAGTTGATGGAAAGCCTGTCTCATTACGAAAACAAGCTGACCAGTCTGGGCAAGGCCTTTGAGGAACTTTCGGAAGCGTTTCATACAGAAAAAGAAAAAGGTCAGGTTGAGATTGTCTCTGAAGAAGATGACAAAAAACCCATGGAATATGACGATGCTCTGGCAAAGGCGGAGTGGCCTCAGGCCATCCGCCGACATCTCGGCCTTGTCTCCGGTGAGCAGGATCCGCATATCATAGATTGCCTGTACAAGCTTGGTGAAAAATGGGATGAATGGGTACACGTTCCCGAAGGAAGTTTTTTGATGGGTCACCCTCACTCCAGAGATTCAGCGCCTCACAAGCAGGTCAGAATTGAGAAGCCGTTCCTGATCAACAAATATCCTGTTACCAACATCGAATTTTTCCGATTCATCAACGAAACTCAATACAAAACTGAAGCAGAAACTGTAATTGACGCCATCGTCTATCAAAGCGGCCACCTGGCCCTGCAAGGTGCCGGGGGCTATCAATCTTCCTTTTCCAATCCCAGCCTGGCCCCAGTAAAGGAAGCTTTCTGGCTTTGCCCAGATGGTCAACCCGACTCTCTTTACGGGAAGCATAACCACCCTGTTACACAGGTTACATGGAATGATGCACAGGCGTTTTGCAAATGGCAAAGCGAGTTAACAGGCCGGAATATTCGGTTACCGAGCGAAAAGGAATGGGAGTATGTCGCCAGCAACTTCGGCAAGACTCCAGCGGATCAATTTTTCTGGGATGAGGACCGGGTTGTCGAGTTCTGCAATATTGAGGAAACCGGAATTATGGGCACCCTGCCGGTCGACCATTTTCCGGAGAGTGAGTACTTTGGCGGAACCAGTGGCCTTTTTGGCAACGCTTTCGAGTGGGTCGAAGATACCCATGACAAGAAACATTCTAATGGGACTTCCAGCGGTCTGGAATACAAAATCGCACGAGGCGGAAGCTTTATCACAGATTTCAAGCATATCGCTATCTGGCGCCGGATTTCTTTTCCAAAAAGCTATTGCACCTCGTTCCTGGGTTTCCGAACCGTCTGTGATTCTGCCTGAGCTTGATCCCGTCCTAAAAAATTGATATAAAAGCTTTTCACGATTTTAAATCTGTTTCTGAGTCAGGAGGCATTGCTTTGAGTAAACCTTTGGTGGGTATTATAATGGGGAGCGATTCGGACTATACAATTATGGAAGATGCCAGCAAGATACTGGAGCAATTTAATGTGGATCATGAAATTCTGGTCACCTCTGCCCACCGCTCTCCGGAAAGAACCCGCAAATATGTGCAAGGCGCCAAACGCCGGGGAATCCAGATAATAATCGCTGGTGCAGGAGGCGCGGCTCACCTCGCAGGCGTGGTAGCGGCAGAAACCCAGCTTCCGGTCATTGGTGTCCCCATTAACGCCACACCGCTAAACGGCCTGGACTCACTCTTATCAACCGCGCAAATGCCGGGGGGGGTTCCCGTAGCCACCGTCAGCATTGGCAAACCCGGCGCTAAAAACGCTGGCCTTTTGGCCGTGCAGATCCTTGCCTTGTCCGATGCTAAACTAGCGGAACAGCTTACGAAATATAAAAAGGATCAGGCCAGAGCCGTTGCGCAAAAAAGCAAAAAACTAAAAACCAGCCATGTCACAAATTTTAAAGGTTGACTCCGAAGCTGGTTCTGCGCATGCGCGAAAAGTTTTACTTCAGGGCGGAGTGATCGCCTTTCCGACAGACACTTTTTATGGCCTGGCAGTAGACCCATTCAACCTGAAGGCCGTTGACCGAATCTTTGAGATTAAAGGCCGTGAAAAAAACAAACCCTTGCTCTTATTAATAAGCTCAAGAGAGCAATTGAAAATGCTGGTAAAAAAAATCACCACGGCTCATTCCATCCTTATGAAAAATTTCTGGCCCGGTCCATTGACCTTGCTTTTTGAACCCTGTTCCGTTATTCCCAAAAATGTATCCGCAAACTCAAATCGAATTGGAATCCGCCAGCCGGGAAACATCATGACCCAAAATTTAATCTTGGCCCTGGGCCAACCCATCACCGCCCCGAGCGCCAATCGTTCCGGCGAGGAACCGCCTGTCACGGCAAAACAGGTGTACCAGTATTTAGGAAACGATGTCGACTTGATCCTGGATGGCGGCAAATGTCCGGGAGGGGAACCATCAACCCTTGTTGACGCAGTAGAAACACCTGTCCGGCTTATCCGGCCCGGTGTTATTCCATTTAACGAAATCGAGTTTTGCATCAAGGCCCAATTCGCTCATCCTGAGGCGCAAAAATGATTTTTGGAACCGGCCTGGATATCATAGAAATTAATCGGATTAAAAAGTCGATTGAAAAATATTCTCCCCGTTTTGAGAATAAAATATTTACCGATGGAGAAATCAATTACTGCCAATCCCAGGCAGACCCCGGAAAACATTTTGCCGCCCGATTCGCTGTTAAAGAAGCGGTATCCAAAAGCCTGGGAACCGGTATTAATCA
>PCTK01000227.1:0-5778 GCA_002786505.1 Nitrospinae bacterium CG22_combo_CG10-13_8_21_14_all_47_10
TTCGTCAAAAAATAAAAATAACCGGTGCTTTCGACTTACGCAAAGGGCTCACTTGGCATGAGGCTGTAATACTTTCCAAAAACTTTCACATGCCCCAAAGGGGCACAACACTCCCGCTTGTACAAGGTACCCAAGACAGCTTGATGAACTTTGCCGTCCAGCTCAATCACGTTAGTGTCACTACCAATTACAGCTAGCTGGTAAACCCTTTTTCCTTCAAAACAAATTTAACCATTTCACAAACCAGATCCTTATCAATCGCAGAAGTATTGATAGCCAGATCGAATTCGGAAGCAGTGGCCGATTTAAAATAAGTGTTGATGAATGCCTTCCGCTCCTCGTCCTTTTCCCTGACAAGCTGTTCGGCCTCCTTTAAAGGGAGACTCCGAACTTTCATAATATTTTTCACCCTGTCGTCGAATGGGGCAGTTAGTTTTAACCTGATCCCTTCTTTCCTTTCATCCAGGATGAAATTGGAACCCCGGCCCAGGAGGATAGCATTTTCGTTACGCACAACAGCTTCCATCAACCGAGTGATGCGCAAAACATAATCTTTTTGTAAAATAGACCCTGAATGGATCAGGTGGTTGACCCAGTCATCCACCTGGCTCCGCTTTGTTTCATCCAGAGTCTCCAGAAAGCTTCTGCTCAACTCTTCCCTTTCGGCAAGATGGTTGAGCAGGTCTTTCCCGTAAACTTTCCAGCCAAGAATCTTTTCCAGTTGAGGAATAATTTTTTCCTCATGACAACCAAAATCCCTGGTTATAGCAATAAAGTGATGGACCGATATTTGGTTTTGTTTTTGACGTTTACGTTTCTCGTTCCATTCTTGAATTTTTTCAGCAATGATTTGCTCGGCAATGGAGACCGGAATTGCTTCAGACATAGTTCACCTGTAATCAAATAGTTAGGGGGAATTCTCAAAATCCACGTTAATCATATGCCGCCCTTTGTTATCTGGGCCGCGAATTTCCTAGATCATAACATTTTCAGTGGTCAGTATCCCCTCCAAATTTTCACATATGCGCACGAAAAGCCATTGCCTCTTTTAATCGCTCTCTGGCCATCAAAATAGCCGCCGCGTGCGGGTATTGCCCCTGTTTGATGCTTCTTTCCAATACTTCCGCCGTATTTCGGCTGATCGTTGCTTCGATCCTTTCAAAAGCCTGTTTTTCACTCATTCCCTGATATTCTGTCGCGGCGCAAATCACTCCGCCCCCGTTGGCAATGACATCCGGAACAATGACAATTCCCCGATCCCGCATTATTTCTGCCGCCTCATGAGTGATGGGGATGTTGGCCCCTTCCAGTACCAGTTTGGTTTTCAGCCAATGCTGATTGTCTACTGTAAAAATATCAGGGCGGGCAGAAGGAATAAAAATATCCGATTCCATCTTCAGCATTTCCTCATGTGTCAACGGTTTGCCCAATCCAGAATCTTTCACGGAACTCCCGGTTTTCTTAAACTCAGTAAGTGCCGGGATATCGATCCCATCCGGGTCATGGATCGCCCCGCCTGTATCACAAGTGGCAATGATGGTAGCCCCCCGTTCCGTTAAAAACCGGGCGGCCGCTTTGCCGACATTACCAAAACCCTGAATTATCACCCGGGCATTTTTCAACGGCAGTTGAAGGACTTCACTGGCAACATCCGCCGCGACTGCCAGACCATATCCTGTTGCGCCAAGTTCATCCAGAGGCAGGCCCCCTAATACACGAGGCAAGCCCACGGCCCGGCCAATTTCATCATGAATATAGGCCATGCAGGTTTCATCGGTGCCCATATCCGGCCCCGGGATGTAATCCGACAACTGCTTGATAGTCTGGGCAAACTCCCTGACCAGAGCCTCTTTGTTAGGAACATTGGGGTCTTCCAGGATAGCCGATTTCGCTCCTCCATGCGGCAGATCATTCAACGAGTTTTTCAAAGTCATCGCCCGGGCCAGCCTGAAAACCTCGCGGGTATCCACATCCGATGCCATGCGACAACCCCCAACGGCAGGCCCCAGAGAAAGGTTATCAATGACAACAATCGCCTTAAGCCCGGATTTGGGCTCATAAATATGCACAATTTTTTCCGGCCCTAAATCATCAGCAAAACTATCGACATAATGGGCGTTCATGATCTCCACCTTCCTTTCAAGGCAAAAGTTCCATTTCGGCTTTAGCATCCAAAACAACCAATGAATCCGCATACAACCTGACCGGATTGAAATCAAGAGAGACCAATCCGGGCTCCTCTTCAATCCATTTCGTCATCCATTTCACAAATTCCAGCAAACCGGCAAGAGCCAGGGGCGGTTGGCCCCTCACCCCTTTGATAATTTGACCGGCCTTCGTCCGCAAAATACCTGCAAGGATATCCCCATCGGTCGCCGGGAGCAGGATACGTTCAATATCCTTAAAAACTTCCACATAACTTCCACCCGTGCCAAAAAGGAGCAAGGGACCAAACGTCTTGTCCCGGCACATGCCGACCATCAAATCCAACCCTGGAGGCATTTGCTTTTCTACCCAAACCTGACCCGGCCAGACCTGATTCATGGCTTCCCATTTGCTCTCAAGTTTTCGTTTATCATTAAAGTTGAGCTCAATTCCATGCAATTCCATTTTATGCAGAAGGTTTGGTGCCACCGCCTTGAGGACTAGTGGGAAGCCGATTTCCTCAATGGCCTGGTCCAGGTCTTCCCGCCGGGTTATCAAAAAACTTGCAGGCACCTGTATTTTGCACTCCCGCAAGAAACGCTTGATAACCATTTCATCCACAGGGGGAGACAACCGCCTTTCGCACGTTGCCAGTGAGCGAGAAACGCCAGCCCCCGAAGTTTCTTTAGCCCTTTTTGCTCCCAGCCACGCAAGAAGGTTGACCGCCCAAGCCGCCTCTTCACCAGTAGGAAAAACAGGAATCTCTTCATTAACAAACGCCTGGCTAAGCGGCAAAAACATATTGCGTCCATAAGCACCCAGAACTACAGGAATATCTCCCGGTAAAACTTCGCGCAAGGGTTTTGCAATATCAGCGTTGATCCCTTCCGTGCCACCTAAGACAACCAGCAGGAGACAATCGTACAATCCTGTTTGGAGAATTTTATCAATCGCCAAAACGCATTGCTCATTAGTGCCGGAGCCCGTCAGGTCAATCGGATTTCTGAAAGAATAATAACCCGGCAGTATATTTTTCAATTCCTCCTGAACTCGCAAAGGAGTCTCAACCACATCGCAGTTTCCTTCTTCCAGAAGATCTGTGAGCAAAACGCCCATGCCCCCACCATTTGATACAACCAGAACCCGGTTTCCCCTTGTAGCAGGTCCGCTTTGCAAAACCTGCAAAGCATTGACCAATTCATTCAACCCTTTCACCTCAATCATTCCGGTTTGCCTGCAGACCGCCTGGAATACCGGGTACTCGCCAGCCAGGGAAGCCGAATGGGCTTGCGTGGCCCGGTTTCCCTGTGCCCCTTTTCCTCCTTTATAAATCACAACAGGTTTCAAGGCCGCGGTTCGTCGGACAATGTCAAAAAACCTCGGCCCGTTTTGAACACTTTCTAAATAAATGCCGATGACCTTGACCTTCGGGTCCTGGGCAAATGCCTCAAGCGCTTCACATTCCCCGGCATCTATACGGTTACCAAAATTGATGGCACGATGTACCCCCACATAACGACTCGCCAGTTGATCAAGAATGGCTGACAGGAACGCTCCACTTTGGGAAATAACTGCGACCGAGCCAATCCCCGGTAAACGAATGTCATCAGGGGATAGGAAAAAACTGTTGAAATTATCAAAAGAACTAAACGTGCCCAGACAATTAGGCCCCAGAATTCGTATCCCAAATTTGCTTGCCGTATCTTTAAGGCTGTTTTGCAGGAGTTCCCCCCCAGGCCCGATTTCGGAAAAACCACCGCTGACCACGATCAGGTGGTGAATCCCGTGGTCGGCTAAAGGCTCAATCAAGGCCTCAACCCGCTCGGCAGAAACCGCGGCAATAGCCAGATCAACATCCAGCGGAAGCTCCCGAACAGAACTTACAGACGGACATAAACCCAGCGATTCCCCAGCAGGGTGCACAGCCACCAGACGGCCTTTATACCCTTGCGCAATCAGGCTATCAACAATCCGCTTACCCTGGTTTCCCGGTTTTAATCCCGCACCAATCACCGCGACCCCTGAAGGGGCGAAGAAAGGCTCAAGGACTTTTTCAGCCGAAGAAAACCGGGTATTCAATGTTGCAGGCTCATTCATATTGGCTCCAATAGTCATCCACCCTCTTTTGAACCTGTCCAATGACTTCATCGTGCCGGTGCGGTTCAAACAAATGACGAAATCTTTTTTGCCTCTCAAGAAACTTTTCCACCGGCAAACGTTTGCGCGGACGCACGGTATGTACCACTTTCCCTTCAAAATACTCTTTAACCGGGAAAATTCCCGTATCGACTGCCAGCTTGGCGATCATCTGCGCTTCCTTCGGATCAAAACCCCAGCCAGTCGGACAAGGCGACATACAAATAAACATGCGGGGTCCTTTCAGTTCCTTCGCTTGAGCAAACTTGTTCGACAAGTCAATAGGCTCTCGCGGAGACACCGTGGCGAGGTAAGCTGGCTTCTGCGCTTTCCATATCTCAAACAGATCCTTTTTATTTATTTCCGTTCCCGGTTCATGAACATCCGTACTCGGTGTCGTCTGTGTAGCGCTTCCATAAGGGGAAGCCGCCGACAACTGGAATCCTGTGTTGCCATAAGCCTCATTGTCATAACAGAAATAGATGAAATCCAGGCCCCGGTGAATCGCCGCCGAGGTGGGTCCGAACCCTATATCGTTCGTGGAACCATCACCGGCAACCACAATCACATTGAGGTCTTCTTTTTTCTCCAGTCCCCGAAAGCGCAGGCGAATGTCCAGAGCATCGCGAACACCCTGTGCCGCAGGCACTGCCCCCCCCATGGTGGTGTAGAGCCAGGAACCTTGCAAGGGAGTGAACGGATAAACCGAAAGCAGGGTGAAACAACCCGCGGCGTTACAAATCAAAAAGTCATCTCCCAGTTCCTTCAAGCCTAACCGCAGACCGTCCAGTCCTCCGCATCCAGCACAGAGTCCGGTTCCCGGAGTAAGGCCCTCATGAGGATGCAGGTCTTTTATTTTTTTATGAACGGAAACCGTCATGGTAACGCCCCCTTCCATTTTGCAATCTGCTGAAGCCTGTTAAAATCACTCACATCCTTTTCGCCGTACAAGTAAAGCGGCGTTCTCTCGTCCGGCCCATCCAGATGTTCGATGATGGCCATGAAATCCTGATCATCCATATCCTTCCCTCCAAGTCCGCCGATGACCGACAGAATCTTTTCGGGCCGGTCTTTGCGAGTGTAAAGTGATGCAACAATTTCGGGGTAGGTAATCCCCCCCATACCCGGAGCCAGGTTTTGATCTATCACCGCAACCTTGGGGTGCCCGGCGAGGGCCGAAGCAATCGCCTCACTGGGGAAAGGCCTGAAAAGCCTCAGTTTCAAAAGACCGGCCTTAACCCCTTGTTGGCGGAGTTTCAGCACGGCTGACTTTCCTTTTGTGGCGAAAGAATTGCTCATGACAAAAACATATTCCGCGTCATCAAGATGAAACGGTTCGACCAGCCCGTAAAATCGCCCAAAGTGTTTTTCAAAATCCTGAGCCACCAGGCTGAAACATTTTTCCGCACTGCGGCAAGCTAACTCCTGCTGTAGTTTGAAGCTGGTATAAGTCGCCCCGCCAAAAACTGCTGATGCACGAGCCATCGGCCGCGAAGC
>PCTK01000227.1:5796-6046 GCA_002786505.1 Nitrospinae bacterium CG22_combo_CG10-13_8_21_14_all_47_10
CACCGTGTATAGAGGAAGGAAGCTCCGCACCTCCTCTTCTTCTGGAATCAAAACCGGTTCGCGAGTGAACGACAGGTAAAATCCATCTAAATTAACCAGAACCGGCAGGCACACATCCGGGTCCTCAGCAATCCGGTATCCCATCAGGATAAAATCAAATACTTCCTGGCAGGTTTCAGCGTGCAGTTGAATCAAGCCGCAATCCCGGGCACTCATGACATCGTTATGATCCGGCTCCAACGTGATCGGC
>PCTK01000200.1:0-225 GCA_002786505.1 Nitrospinae bacterium CG22_combo_CG10-13_8_21_14_all_47_10
ATCCCTTCCCCGTGGGACGGGGTCGCCGTGGGGGCAACATGGCTAAACGTTTCGAAACAACGCCACGAGCCTTGAGCGCACAGAAATGTCGGGTCTGTTGGCCGTGCGCCGAGCACCACTCGCCGTGGTGACAAATGTATCGGGGGAACGGCTCTGAATGGTAAAAAACTATTGCCATTTCCAACGGAGGTCCTCTGCTAATTTTATGCCGAAAAAATCTAAAAA
>PCTK01000200.1:302-5210 GCA_002786505.1 Nitrospinae bacterium CG22_combo_CG10-13_8_21_14_all_47_10
CCCCGGAAACAGAAATTGCCATGGGCAAGGCGGCTGACGAACAAATTTCCCAACAATACGGGGTCTATCAGGACAAAGAACTTCAGCTGTATGTCAATGGAATTGGTCAGAACCTCGTCTCCAAACTTTCTGATAAAGTATTTCCGCGCTATTACTTTCGCATTGTAGACAGTTCGGAGATCAATGCGTTTGCTTTGCCGGGGGGGTATGTTTATGTGACGTTGGGACTGATGGCCATGGTCAACAGTGAGGCGGAACTGGCCGGAGTCTTAGGCCATGAGATTGGGCACATTATATTTCATCATGGAGCTAAACAGATGGTGCGTAGTATCGGCGCGCAAATTTTATCCCTTGGAGGAGCAATCGCAAGCCCCCAAAATGCAGGCCAGTGGTTGGCGGTCAGTAGTGCCTTGTCCCAGCAAATTCTCATGGGTTATGGCCGGGAGGCTGAAATCGAATCGGACGAACACGGGATATTGAACGGTAGGGAGGCGGGCTACAGCCCGTTTGGGATGTCTGAATTCCTGAAAAGCCTGAGACGGAAGGAAATCATGTCTGGCCAATCCTATCATTCTTTTCAAGCTACCCATCCGGATACCCGTGACCGAATGGTTCAAGCCAGCCTCTTAGCCGAACGCATGAGTAATGAACCGGAGAGCGCGAACAGGTATCGGGATCGATATTTAAACCGGATTCGCGGTTTGAAGTATGAAGGGCAAAAGCATGGCGAAGATAAGAAAAGGTATAAGCCGCAATATATTGATGTCTATGAGGTAAAAAAAGGGGACACCTTTCAAAGTATTGCAGAAAAAGAATTGGGGGACAAACAAAAGGATCTGGATATATCTGTGATGAATGGGCGAAAAGAATCCAGCCAACCAAAACCTGGTGAGTTATTGAAGATAGTCCGTGAGGGGAAATTCAAAAAAGATAAATTCCTGCATATTAAACCCGATACGGGTCGTGATTCCGGCCTGAATTCGAATCCAAAATAACAGGATTTGTATTGGAAGAATTATTACTGGATAAATCCCATACCGTACACTTGAAGCCTGAAGGGGAAATATGCAACCGTCTCAAGCAGGGAACCCGGGTCAAGATTATGAATAAGAAGGGCAACTGGCTCCACATAACCTGGCGTAGCGGCAAAAAGAAGGGCTGGATAAATTGTTATCCCCAAGTGGACCAATCTCAATCAAATTAAAATCATTAAAAAATTGGCCAGTAAAAAACCCCCGGATGGTCAGCCGTCCGGGGATTTTATTTTTCAGGTGATCTGAACTATTTTTGTGAGCCTACGTAATTGAGGGCCGACCCAGCCTTGAACCAGTTGATCTCGTCAGCGTTGAGAGTATGGTTCACTTGAACCGAGTCGCTGGACCCATCTTCGTGTTTGACTGTCAAAGTGACCGGTTTCCCCGGTGTGATTTGATCAAGGCCTTCACAAGTAACCCGGTCTTTGGCTTGAATCTTGTCATAGTCTGCTTTATTGGCAAACGTAAGGGGCAAGACACCTTGTTTCTTCAGGTTAGCTTCAAAGATACGGGCGTATGAGTTGGCGACAAAAGCCCGGCATCCCATATGTCTCGGTTCCATTGCCGCATGTTCACGACTGGACCCTTCACCCACATTTTCCTCTCCAAACGCTACCCAGCCTAACCCCTGCTCTTTCAGGTTACGGGCTATTTTATTGAGTTCCTGATCCTTTTCTCCGGTTACTGGATTATCACCTTTCCCGGTTTCTGGATGAAAGGCGTTGGTTGCGCCCAGGAACATGTTGTTGCTGATGTTGTCCAGATGCCCGCGGAACTCGAGCCACGGGCCGGCTTGAGAGATATGGTCCGTGGTGCATTTGCCACTGGCCTTGAACAATACCGGAAGATTTTGGTAGTCCTTGACCGGATCCTGTTTTGGGAAGGGCTCAAGAATGGCCAGCCGCTTGTTGGCTGGGTTGACGATGACTTCTCCAGACATGGTCGGGGCTTCATAACCTGCATCCTGAGGAGTGTATCCATTGGGCGGGAGAACTTCTCCGGCCGGTGGCTGGAATTTAAAATCGTTGCCATCCTTGTCCTTCAGGCTGTCGGTCAGAGGATTAAACTTCATGGAACCGCCAAACGCCATTGCCACTACAAGCTCCGGGCTACTGATGAAGCCCAGGGTTCCCGGGTTGCCATCGTTTCGTTTGGCGAAGTTACGGTTATAAGAAGTGATGATGCTGTTTTCTTCGCCCTTTTTTACATCCTCACGTTTCCATTGTCCGATACAAGGGCCGCAGGCATTTGCCAGAACTGTAGCGCCAACCTCTTCAAACTCCTGCAGAATACCGTCACGTTTGATGGTCTGATAAATGGTTTCCGATCCGGGCGTTACCATCAGGCTGGTTTTGGCTTTTATTCCGGCGGCTTTTGCCTGTCGAACCAGGCTGACCGCGCGGGTCATATCTTCATAGCTGGAATTGGTGCAGGAACCGATCAGAGCGGCGGATAGTTTTTCCGGGTAGCCCTTTTCATCTACTTCCGCGCTCATTGCGGATACCGCCCGGCCCAGATCCGGTGTATGCGGACCAACAATGTGAGGTTCGAGAGTATTCAGGTCAATTTCATAGAACTCATCATAGTATTTTTCTGGATTCTGCTCCACGGAAGGATCAGACCGCAAATGGTCGGCGTATTGCTTGCACAGGTCTGCAATGGAGCCGCGGTCTGTAGCGCGCAAATACGGGTCCATCATGTCGTCATAACCGAATGTGGATGTGGTCGCGCCAATTTCGGCACCCATATTGGTGATGGTGCCTTTGCCGGTGGCGCTCATGCTTCTTGCTCCTTCACCAAAATATTCCACAATTTTCCCGGTTCCGCCCTTAACGGTCAGCATGGTGGCAACTTTAAGGATGACATCTTTGGATGCTGTCCAGCCGTTCAACTTTCCGGTCAGCTTGATGCCTACCAGTTTTGGCATTTTGGTCATGAAAGGCTGGTTGGTCATGACATCAACCGCATCAGCACCGCCCACACCAATAGCAATGGTGCCCATGCCGCCTGCGTTGGGGGTGTGAGAGTCGGTTCCAATCATCATGGTTCCGGGACAGGCATAGTTCTCATAAACTACCTGGTGGATGATTCCTGAACCGGGTTTCCAGAATCCCATGCCATATTTCATCGCCGCAGAACGTAAAAAGTCATAAACTTCTTTATTGGTCTCTTCCGCCGCTTTAAGGTCTGCCATAGCCCCAGTGTAAGCCTGGATCAAATGATCACAGTGCACAGTAGTGGGAACAGCTACCTGGGGAATTTTGGCCGAAATAAACTGAAGAATAGCCATCTGCGCGGTCGCGTCCTGCATGGCTACACGGTCGGGTTTAAGAAAAATATCGGAAACACCGCGCTCTAGTTTAGAGTGGTCAGTGTTGGGATCCATGTGCGTGTAAAGAATTTTTTCGACTATGGTTAAATCCCGGCCCAGGTTTTTACGGGCGGCATCACAAATACTTGCGTAGGACTTAAACAGCTTTTCAATCGGGGCTATTTCCATTAACATTAGACTTCACCTTATTTTAAGATAGGGTTTAAAATAACAGACTTGGCAAACACGTTGCCTGATCATAATTTCTTTTTTTAAAGAGCCAGTTTTAGAGGCGCATATTCTGGCATGGATTCAACTGGAATTCAATAGTTTTCAAAATCATTTTTTTCTGGAAAAATATTTAAAATTTGTAATAATTTATAGATTTAGATAAGACTTCATTAGGTTATGGTTTATGTCTTCGATATTTGATTCACCGGCTTTTAATGGGAATTTGTTTTTTCCCCGGCGTGACACGACTCCTACTCCTGAAAACTCTGACGAAATAATGGTGGAGGTGGAACCGGGAATGATGATTCATGTCCGTCGGCAGGCATCGCCCGTAGCCCGGTTCAGTTTGCTGTTCTTTCATGGTAATGGGGAAATTGTATCGGATTACGATAATCTGGCCGAACATTTCAACGCTATGGGAGCAGAGTTGATCGTTGCTGATTTCCGGGGTTATGGCAGGAGTGACGGGTTTCCGACTCTGCGGTTTGCATTGGAAGATGCCCATAAAATCTTTGAACAATTGAAATCGACCGGTAAGTTCAAGGAAAAAGTCTGTATTATGGGGCGGTCCTTGGGAAGCGCGCCAGCTCTTGAACTCTGTGCCAAACGTTCTGACGTAACTGCCTGCGTTCTTGAAAGCGGTTATGCTGACCCAATTCCTCTGGTGGAAAGGCGGGGATTAAATATTGATAAAACCACGCCAGAGGAGGACGCGGTTTTTAATAATAGCGAAAAGGTCCGGGCTGTAAAATGTCCGCTCCTCATCATGCATGGGGAAGACGACTTTCTGATCTCTCCGAGTGAGGCAAAATTGAACTACGATAATGCTGGGTCAAAAATGAAGCATTTGGAAATTCTTGACGGGGTAGGCCACAACGATATGATGATGGCGCCGGAAGGCTCATACTTCACTACTTTAAAACGGTTTTTTGATTCTTGGAGTTGATTGTGAAAAAGTATTACAACATTGAGGGTATGATCCGCAATGGATTTAAATTGAGCCGCGACTATGAAACCCTCGATTTCACCTATGCCAGATTTTCGGACTATGCAGTGCAGGAGTTGGCCAAGTCGCGGTCCGTTAAACGGGTGCGAAGGTTGACCATAAGCGGGAAAAAACTGACCGCGCTTTCAGCGCAGGCGTTAGCGGAGTCCAATGGCCTGCCTAGTCTGGAATCCCTGAAACTGTATAAAAATAATATTGGTGATGAGGGCGTGAAATATTTTGCCGAATCAGACAAGTTGCCAAATATGAAATCTTTTCGCCTGGCCTGGAACGATATTGGACCGGAAGGAGCCCGGTATTTGGCAGAATCTTCACATTTGGGAGGT
>PCTK01000200.1:5228-6041 GCA_002786505.1 Nitrospinae bacterium CG22_combo_CG10-13_8_21_14_all_47_10
TCAGAAAACCGGATCGGTGATGAAGGACTGAAATATCTGGCTGAAGCCAGGTCTTTGGGCAATTTGGAGATTATGGATCTCAGAAAAAATCAAATTACTGATGAGGGGGCCAAGGCATTGGCCAAAAGCAAATGTCTGCCAAAACTCCAGACCATAGACCTTTCTGGCAATTCCTTAACCGAAGAGGGGTTGAAGGCTTTGGCCGAATTTAAAATTTTCAATCTCATTCGCGCAAGACTTGGTGAAGAGGGTACCAGGTTGGATCTCAGTAATCTTGGTATTGGGGATGTTGAGTGCAAATGTATTGCGGAATGTGAGGAGTTGAAAGACCTGACCCACCTTTATCTGGAACTGAATAAAATAACAGGAGCGGGTGCGGCTTTCCTTGCCAATAGTAAATATTTAAAAAATCTTACCCTGTTGTCTCTGGACCGCAATAAAATTGGCGATGAAGGTTTCATTCATATTATTAAATCAGCCAGTTTCCAGAACCTCCAGGTGCTGATGGTTGAAAACAACGGTATCACCGATGAGGGTATCGCGGCCCTCTGTGAGGAAGAGTGCATGACAAGCCTGCTTCGCCTTTATATTGAAGAAAATGAAACTACGGAAGAGGGCATTGAAATGCTGGCTGACCCTGAACACCTGCAACAACTGGAGTACCCCGAATTCGTTCGCGAAGAGGAAGTAGAAGAAGAGGAAGAGGATGAAGAAGAATTTGATGATGTCGAAGACATCGAAGAAATTGAGGAAGAAGAAGACCTCGACGAAACGGAGTATGAAAGCCAATAACGCAAGGCGCGTGGCCTACTG
>PCTK01000107.1:0-147 GCA_002786505.1 Nitrospinae bacterium CG22_combo_CG10-13_8_21_14_all_47_10
AATAAGCAAATCTCTCTGCTTTTCATCCTGAATCGAATTGGCCACCCAAAAAATTATGACAAATTGCAAAATTTTTTTCAGGATCTTTAAACTGCCTCCTAAATCGACCGATGTCATGATCGACAAGACACAGGCAAGACAAAAACA
>PCTK01000107.1:223-506 GCA_002786505.1 Nitrospinae bacterium CG22_combo_CG10-13_8_21_14_all_47_10
AGTGCCCCAAGGGCAAATGCAATTTGGGTAATACTGATGGAAAACATGGAGAAAGCGGCAAACGTGAACAGGGAAAATTGAATTAATTTCTCCAAGACAGGAACCACACGGCTTGCTTCAAGCGAATTATTATTGGGCAGAAGTGTTTCCATAGCTTATAAAATAATGGCTCGGGCGATCACTGCAAATTTACCAATTTTTGCAATTGTTCTGGGCAATGGCACTGTTAGAAGAGTATTTTTCAAAGGTTTAGTATATATGAACTGCCGCCAGGTACAACCTG
>PCTK01000107.1:519-1596 GCA_002786505.1 Nitrospinae bacterium CG22_combo_CG10-13_8_21_14_all_47_10
TGCGGAATATTTTTAAAACCCAGAAAACAAATCCAACCACAATCGGGTTACCTTGGTAAAGAGTCCATGCATTCCCGCAAGGCATCCTGCCACGGGGGCATTTCATGATGGAAGACCTGTTTCAGTTTTCTGTTCGAAAGCAGTGAATATCCAGGCCGAACAGCAGGAGTGGGATACTCAATTGTGGGGATGGGAACCAATTCTATACCTTCTAATAGGCCGGAAAGCTCAATGATTTTTTTTGCAAAACCGAACCAGTGGGTTTCTCCACCACATGACATATGAAAAATTCCTGAATGGGGAAGTATTGGGGATTTCGTAGCACCCTCCTTTAGCCTTTGTTCTAAGATACACGTTGTAGCCGCGGCAATAGATCTTGCCCATGTGGGCCCTCCTGTCTGGTCATCAACCACTTTTATGGTGTTTCTGATTTTAGCCAGTTTTAGCATAGTAAGGAGAAAATTGCTTCCCCTCAGGCTATAAACCCAGCCGGTTCTAAGTATAAGGTAAGGAATGCCTGCCTGAATCACTGCCCGCTCTCCTGCAAGCTTGGACTTCCCATAAACATTTAAAGGGCAGGTCGGGTCCTCTTCTTTGTAAGGAGAGGTTGCTTTTCCATCAAAAACATAATCTGTGGAATAATGAATCACTTCTGCCCCAACTTTTTTAGCCTCCTCGGCGATCACACCAGGGGAAACTCCATTTATGGTCATGGCCTGTTCGGGTTCTGATTCTGCTTTGTCAACAGCCGTGTAAGCGGCGGCATTTATAATGAGGTCTGGCCGGATCCCCTGGATGACAGGTCCTAGTGTTTCTGGTTTGGAAAGGTCCATCTGGTCTTTGCCCAACGCGAAAACAGTTCCTAATTTAGGGAGCAAGCGGTTTAATTCCCAGCCCACTTGCCCGTTTTTTCCTGTCAGAAGTATTTTCATGGATGAAATGCTTAATAGGAAGGGGTAAAGAGATTAAAGCTTGATAACCCGGTAGCTTTGAATATGCTATCATAACTTCGTCTTTTTCAGGGGAAGGATTCAACTTATCTGTTGGATTTTAATGTTTTTTTTATGAAATTCCGTT
>PCTK01000107.1:1602-5379 GCA_002786505.1 Nitrospinae bacterium CG22_combo_CG10-13_8_21_14_all_47_10
TAAATAATAACAGGGGTGAGGTTTTAATTGCGAATTTGTTCCCGCTGTGAAAATTTATGGATGGTTTAATTGGGGAAAATAATGACCGATTTTAAAGGAAAAACAATATTGATCACGGGTGGGACAGGCTCGTTTGGGGGATATTTTGTTAACTATCTTCTTGATAAAGAATTTAAGGAGATAAGGGTATTCAGTCGGGATGAGTTAAAGCAAGAGGAAATGCGTCTAAGGCTTGAGAACTCTGCAATCAAGTTTCATATTGGAGATGTCAGGGACCGGGATAGTGTGGACGATGTAATGCCTGGGGTGGATTATGTTTTCCACGCCGCCGCCTTAAAGCAAGTTCCAACTTGTGAGTTTTTCCCCATGCAGGCAACCCAGACTAACGTGATTGGGAGCCAGAATGTCATCAACTCAGCCATCAATCATGGAGTCTCCAGGATGGTCAGCCTAAGCACAGATAAAGCCGTTTATCCTGTTAATGCCTTGGGGATAACTAAAGCCCTAATGGAAAAGGTTGTTCAGTCGGCATCAAGAAAACTGGTCGAGGGGAAAACCACCTTATCCCTGGTCCGTTACGGAAATGTGTTGTTTTCGAGAGGGTCCGTCATCCCTCTTTTTTTGAAGCAGATCAGAGAGAAGAAACCTCTTACCATCACAGAGCCCGAAATGACCAGGTTTCTCCTGCCCTTGAAAGAAGCTATTAATTTGGTTGGGTTTGCGTTAAAAAACGGGCGGCAGGGAGATATTTTTGTTCGTAATGCACCTTCTGCTTCCATTGGGGACCTTGCACAGGCATTAAAAAATATTTTTTCTTCTGATTCAGAGATAAAAACAATTGGAATGAGGCATGGTGAGAAACTGCATGAGACCTTGGCTTCGAAGGATGAATTGCTGAGATCAGAAGATTTGGGTGATTATCTAAGGTTGAGCATGGATGACCGGGACTTGAATTATAATAAATACCTTAATGAAGGGGATAAAAAGGTGATCCAAACGGAAGATTATACTTCTCAAAATACGACTCGCTTGACGATTAAAGAAGTCGAAGAGATGTTGTTGGCCCAACCGGAAATTACTGCTGAATTGAAAGGTCAGGAATTACGATCCTGACCGTTTACTGTTTTAAAGAGACCGTTATTTCTTGGAAATCAGACGCATGAGATATTGTCCATATCCATTTTTTTTCAGTGACCGAGCGTGTTTTTCCAGATCCTCTGCCGTGATCCAGCCCTTACTGTAAGCAATTTCTTCAGGACAGCAAACCATCAGCCCTTGTCGCCTCTGAATGGTTTCTATAAAGTTAGCGGCATCCAGCAGGGATTCATGGGAGCCCGTATCCAGCCAGGCGAACCCGCGACTCATTTTCTCAACAGATAGCAGGCCCTGCTCAAGGTATACCCGGTTGACATCGGTGATCTCAAGTTCTCCCCGTGTCGAGGGTTGGATGGAAGATGCGATATCGACGACCTGATTGTCGTAAAAATAGAGGCCGGTAATGGCATAATTTGATTTAGGTTCTGTGGGTTTTTCCTCAACCCTTACGACTTTGTTGTCAGGACCAAACTCGGCCACTCCATAATTTTGCGGGTCTTTCACCCAATAGCCGAAAACGGTGGCACCCGTTTCCCGTTTCTGGGCTTTCTCCATGAGTTCGGGCAGTTCGGTACCATAAAAAACATTATCTCCAAGGATCAGACTGCATCCATCATTGCCGATAAAATCCTTGCCAATGATGAATGCCTGAGCCAGACCATCCGGGCTGGGCTGGGCTCCGTAACTGATATTGACCCCCCATTGGTTCCCATCTTTCAGCAGTTCTTTGAACAGAGGTTGGTCCTGGGGGGTGGTGATGACAAAGATATCCCTGATATCCGCCAGCAGGAGGGTGCTGAGCGGATAATAGATCATTGGCTTGTCATACAGCGGCATTAACTGCTTGCTGACGACCTGGGTCAATGGGTAGAGCCGGGTTCCCGATCCTCCCGCTAAAATGATTCCCTTGTTGATCATATTAAAAGCTCATTAAGATTTTTCAAGACCCAGGCGTTCCCCTCTATAGGCACCCGACATGACCCGGTTTGCCCAGTCCTTATTATCCAGATACCAGCGTACCGTTTTCCGCAAGCCGGTCTCAAAGGATTCCTGCGGAACCCACCCCAATGCCCTTTTTATTTTTCCGGCATCAATCGCATAACGCCGGTCATGTCCCGGGCGGTCCTCAACAAAACGGATCAGGTCTTTGTGCGGTTGGTGTGGAGAGTCTGGCACCATTTCATCTAAAATATGACATAGGGTTTGAACAACGTCCAGATTGGTTTTTTCATTATGTCCGCCGATATTATAAACCTCCCCGACGGTTCCATTTTCCAGCACCTCAAGAATGGCCCGGCAATGGTCTTCAACATACAGCCAGTCCCTTATTTGTTTTCCGTCCCCGTATACCGGAAGAGGCTCCCCGGACAAGGCCTTGTTGATCATCAGCGGAAGGAGCTTTTCGGGAAATTGGTAGGGACCATAGTTGTTGGAGCAATTGGTGGTCAGCACAGGCAAACCAAAGGTTTTATGGTATGCCCGCACCAGATGGTCGGAAGCGGCCTTGGAAGCGGCATAGGGCGAATTCGGGGCATAAGGAGTTTCTTCGGTGAAAAGCCCTGTTTCCCCGAGGGAACCATAAACCTCATCGGTGGAAATATGCAGAAAACGAAAATTATCCTTACGGGTTTTATTTAACCCTTGCCAGTACCAGCGGGTGGTTTCCAGAAGTTCATAGGTTCCCACCACATTGGTTTGAATGAAATCTCCCGGCGATTCTATGGACCGATCAACATGGGACTCGGCGGCAAAATGCACCACAGCATCAATTTCATGATGTTTAAATAATTCTTTTAACTTATCTCTGTCACAGATATCGCCCTGCTCGAAGGTATAATGAGGATTGTTTTCGATGCTGGTCAGGGTGTCGAGGTTTCCCGCATAGGTTAGTTTGTCATAGTTGATTACTTTTACCCGACCGGTTTTCATCAGGTTCAGGATAAAGTTCCCACCGATAAAACCAGCACCGCCCGTAACAAAAATTGTTTTCATCTCTGTAAAAACCAATCGGAAGGTGATAAAACAAGGTTTGGAGAAAATATTTTAAGTCCTTTGGGGAGTATAAGTGTTTGAATCCATATATTCAAGCTAATGCGGCTGATAAAATCGGCACTTTAAAGAACTCAAGGTTATGACACGCTCCCCATCTATTGCGGTCGTTGTTGTCAATTGGAACTCGGGCCAATACTTGGAGAAATGTCTGCAAAACCTGAGAAGCCAGACCTTGCTTCCCGCCCGGGTCCTGGTGGTGGACAACGCCAGCACAGACGGTTCCATGGATGGCCTGGAGCAGAGATACCCGGATTGGCAATTTATACGATTAGAAAAAAACACCGGCTTTGCCGCCGCGAACAACCTGGCGGTTAATCAGGCTACTGATTGCGATTGGATCGCATTTTTGAATCCAGATGCTTTTGCCCGCCCGGATTGGCTGGAAAAATTGATGCAAGCTGTAGAGCAGTTCCCTGATGTCAAAATGTTCGGAAGTCATATGTGCGGATATGAAAATGACCTGATAGATGGGACCGGAGATATCTATCATGTGTCGGGAGTGGCATGGCGTCGTGATCACGGTATGAAATCTACAGAAATCAACAGGAAGTCGGGAGAAATATTTTCACCCTGTGCCGCCGCGGCTTTATATTCCAGGGATGTTTTTATGGAGGCCGGAGGGTTTGATGA
>PCTK01000107.1:5443-5697 GCA_002786505.1 Nitrospinae bacterium CG22_combo_CG10-13_8_21_14_all_47_10
CATGAAGGCTTTGTGCACGGTTTTCTCATAGGTTTCTGCACCGATAAAGTTCCAGTATCGAATTTTGCCGTTTTCACCCTTTTCTTCAACTTCTCCCTTCAGTTTGTGCCAAAACTTTTCAAGTTCTTCTGAAAACGCCTCGTCCCGCATGATTCGCTGTCTTATCAGATCTTCTCTTGTTGCTAGACCTGTTTCGATTTCTTCAGGGAAAAGCTCTTTCCATCTTTCATTTAACGGCAGCAGGCTTTTCCAAT
>PCTK01000168.1:0-1528 GCA_002786505.1 Nitrospinae bacterium CG22_combo_CG10-13_8_21_14_all_47_10
CCCTGTTGCAGGTTGCTGACTTCTTCTGCCAGGTCGGTATCGGCCAGGCCGGATTCGCTTTGCGTCAGGTTTTCTATTTGAATATTTAAACTGTTAGCGGTGCTGACCAAGCGGTTGCCGACAGCTCCCACTCGCCCTCTGGCCTCATTCAGGGTTTGAGATGACTTTTCCAAATCGTCAACTGCCTGTAGCGCACTTTGGGAAGTCGAAATATCGGAGTTGGCGATGCCCAGGGACTGGGTACTTGTGCTTTCCACAACATTCAGGCTGATCTGGTTATCGGGTCCCGATCCTGTTCCCGCCTGGATATTGACAGGCTCGGCGTTTTTCCCCAAGGTACCGTCCAACAGATTCTGACCGTTGAACTGGAGGGAACCTGTGAGGCGGTCGATTTCATTCTTGATCTGGCTAAACTCCTGGTTCAAGGTCTGTCTTTGGGAATCACTCAGGGTTCCATTGCTGGATTGTGTGGCTAATTCCCGGCCCCGGTTTACGAGGTCGGCGATTCCGCCCAGTCCGCCTTCCGCAGTCCGGACAAAATTAGCTCCCGATTCAACATTCTTGACAGATTGCGTCAGGGCACGGATGTCCGACCTTAACTGAACCGATAAAGCACTTGCCGCAGGGTTGGTGCCCGCCCGGTTCAGTTTTCTGCCGGAAGAGATGCGTTCCAAAGAGTCCTGCAAGCCGGATCGGTTGCGGTTGATTGTGTTCAATAACTGGCTGAAAGCGTTTATAGGGTCGACCATTTTGAATTCTCAGGGGTTATTATGGTCTTTCCAAGATAAAGCCCTCTCAGGAGCTTGTCAATGAGGGCAAAAGAACATGAGGGCAAAAGAAAGACTGTTGGTTGCAATGCCTGCGGATTAGAATTACCATAAGTTTTATTTGAGGAAAGGCGAGTAGAGGCGATGAAAATTTCCATTAATGGAACTGAAACGCAGGACCCCTCTTTTCAGGGGGAAACTCTGGAGGAAGTGCTGAGCGTGATTTTAAAAAGCCATCCGGATTCTTATATAAGAAGGGTCTGGCTGGATGGGCAGGAGGTATCCTCCACCACTCAGGATACTTTAAAGACTTCTGCCGCAAGTGTTGGGTTGCTTGAGTTGGAGTTGGCCCATCTGAAAGATTTGTTGGCCAATAACCTTGTCAACGCCAGGGAATATCTCGAAAAGCTGATCCCGGGGTTTCAAGAAGCCGCCGACCTGTTTCGCATGGGTAATGAGCAGGAGGCCAATAAATATTATCTGCAAATTCTTGATGGCATCGACTGGTTCTCCCAGGTTGTTATGACAATCATTAATGCTCAGGAAATCAAGCCCGAAGAGCAAAGTCTTGAAAACCGACAGAAAAAACTGACAAACCTCATGGCTCAAATGCTGAAGGCTAACCAGAATCAGGACTGGGTTCTTTTGGCTGATTTGCTGGAATATGAAATGATTCCTTTCTATACGGACTGGCAGGAAATACTTTCCCGAATTAATGCTTGAAGCAGGTTCACCCCTGAAGCCTGAGGCGAACCCAGCCA
>PCTK01000168.1:1590-5708 GCA_002786505.1 Nitrospinae bacterium CG22_combo_CG10-13_8_21_14_all_47_10
TGCCTTGATTTTATTGCAAAAAAACTTAAATTAAAGCTAAAGTTTGCTAATTTTTTGCCGATAAGAATCTCGGAGGCCTCTATCCCGGGGTTTGGGGTAAAGGTAATCGTTTCGGAAGTTTTTCCAGGAAAAGGATGCTTTCAGCTCTTGTCTCTTAACGAAAATTAATTCTAAAACTTTAGTAGTGAGTTGATTTTTTTGGAAATAAAGACAAGGGGCAGGAAACCCCCAGGGATTGGGCCAGGAAAATTGGAAGAATTTTGAAAGGGGGAAGACATGGCTGAAGATGTTAATTTTCCTTTAGACCAGGGGCGTAGGTCCAGTGCATTCCAGGGCTTGCGTGAAGCCGCGCAGGAAACCGGTAGACCGCGCCGGATCGAAGATCAAAAAGATGAATTAAAAAAAGCCAACCAGGCTCAAGAAGAACAGGCGCAACAACCTGTAAACGAAGTCGCAAGTTTGGAGGCCCGTGTAGAAATATCCCAGGAAGCCCGCCGGCAGGCTGGCGCCGACCCCCAAAACCCCACTGACCGCCAGAATCAGGAAGCAGATATTGCCGTAGCGGAACGGCGTGAACTTCAGGCCAATCGCCAGGAGGTCTCAGAGGATGCCCGTACTGATTCCCGCAACCCAGGAAGCCAGGGGCCTGCGGGGGCCAACGAGTTGGGGAGAATTTCGGAAGGTTTTGTGCAGGACTCCGAGGAACTTTTAAACGAACAGATTCGTTCGGGGAATGATGTGGCAGACCCGAACCGGATTGATGAGTTTCAGAATGCTGACCGGATTGATAGCATTCAGGAGGCGGTGGTGAGGGCAGGCGAGGATGCGGTTGCCGTTAAGCAGGAAGATCCAGGAAAACCGCTGGAAGATGCAACAAGTATCCGTAAATTGCCTGGAGAAGGAACAGGGCCGCAGGGCCGGGAAGCCCTCGAACAACTCCTCGCCCGAAAAACCCCAAGCCCTGATGAGAAGGCAAAAGAGAATTTGCAGGGCAACCGGGTGGCAGTGGTTGATGCCAAGGTCCAGCAACGTCTTCAGGAAGAAAGAGTCGCAAAGGAAGAAAAGCGGGTCAAAAATGAGCCTGCTATTCAAACACCTAAACAGGAAATTAAACCCATTGAAACCCAGGAAGAACCGATACAGGAAGGTCTGGATACGAATCCGTTGCGAGGTCCTCGACCGTCTGAGTTAAGAGATGAGTCCGATGCGTCGGCGGTAGAAACCGAGCGCGGGCAGAATGTCAGCCGTTTAATTTGAACGAACCGCCCCATCGGCGACATGCAGATTGGGCCTTAATAGGACAAACTCATCAAGAGGAGACAAGCTGTAACCGGGATAACCCCATCGCATTGAAGAGGATCTTGAGAATTATTGGCATGGTTTGCGGCCTGAACCAATAGTTCTCAAAGGTTTGGTTTTCAACTTGAAGCCCTTTTTGGGGCCTTATCCACACCGGCCCGGCCTTTGGCCTGATGGCGAAAGTCCGTCCGAAGTGGTTGCACGCGGCACCGATGAGGCGGGCGTTTTATTTTTCTGGTTCAACGGCACGATTCCGTTCTTGATGTGTTTATCGACATTTTCGACTAAACACTTTAATGGCGTTAGGGGGTTTTCTGCGCCAGACCGGAAAAAATCGTGCAGGTCCTCAATAACGTTAATTCCACGTTTTTCCCTCTCAATTCCACTCGTTCGACGAGCAATGACCTGAATGTCCGCCTTGCCCGTGACACCATAAACCAGGCCGGAAGCCCCCGTGAAACCCGGCGCGACACCCTGCTGGATTCTGTATTTATCAATAAAAGAAAGGTCCCAACCCTGGAGGCGACCGGGCCTCTGGCCGCTTTCCGGGTGGCGGATGCGATTGACCTGCTGTCCCGCCAGGCCGTTTCCAGAAAAGTTCCCATTGTGGATGATCTGGGAAAAAAGGAACCGTTCACTCGGGTCAAACTCCGCCAACTGGACGACCTTTCCAATTCCCTGAAAAGCCTTGGGCAAACCGTTTCTGAACTTCTTGGTAACGAGGCATTGAATCCCAAAACGGCTTCTTCAACCCGGTCCGAACTGGTGCAGGCCGTAGCGGGGAAAAATGCTCCTCTGGACACCTTCCGCATTACTCCCGTGCGACTGTCGCAAGCGGCGATTTTGGTCTCCGACCAGCAATCCACTCCTTTGGGAGCTTTGGGTCTGACCGGCAATTTTTTCATCAATGGCACAAAGATCACTGCCGAATCGACGGACTCGCTGTTTGAGCTGAAAAACAAAATCAATTTTGGTGAAGACCATAACCGCAACGGGGTTCTGGATAAAACGGAGGATGTGAACAATAACGGAGTGCTTGAGGTCATTCAAACCGAGAATCTGGAGTTTGTTCCGGCGGTGTTCATCGCTGAGGACCTGGATGGCGATGGCGAGATTGACTTGAGCGAGGATATCAATGATAACAACCATCTGGATGGCGGCACGGATGAGACCAGGGTGCTGGCGCTGATTCAGGACAACCGGTTAATTCTGGTCGGGTTGGCGGGTGGGCGCACCCCTATTGATTTGCGGGATGACGACGACGTACTTTTAGGCCTGGGATTCTTTGAACTGAACAGCAAAGGGTTACCGGTTCAGAAGGAGTTTCAGTTCGATTCAACTGCCCCCGGAGTCAACCTGATTCAGGAGCCGCAAACCGCAAAAATTGTAATTGACGGGCAATCGGTGCCCAGTGATAGCAACGTCTTTTCGGGGGTCATTGAGGATACCGAACTGACCATCAAAAAAACCTCGGAAAAAGCCGCCCAGATCAATATCTTCATTGATGCCGCGACATTTTTTGCCCAGATCAAAACCCTGGTTGATCAATTCAATAATTCCATTACAAAAATTAACGACCTGCTGAGTGTTTCGCAGACTTTTAAGCGGGACGGAGACATTCAGGATATTCGTAACGACCTCACCTTCAAACCTCAGGCGACAGTCCGCCAGTTGGATCAACGCAATAAAAATATAGACACCCTGAGAGGGCGGCCGGGAAACCCGTTCGCAACCGGCATCTCTGTGGGCAATACAGAAAAAAACAATCAACAGGAAGTCGCTGTAACTTCCACGATCCAGGCGGCAGAAACTGGAATCACCCGGATTTTTCAAAACGATAATCTTTTGCGCAGGCTCGGCTCTATAGGTATCCGCACTCTGGCGGACAACACCTTTGCGTTGGACGAAAAGGAATTCCGGCGCGGGCTCAATTCCAACACCGTAGAAGTTTTTGACCTGTTTACCAACGCTGAAAGCGGAATCCTGCCTACGCTGGCAGAAAGGCTGACTATTATTTTGCGGGATGAGTTGGGTGAGTTGGCACTTGAAGAAAATGAAGTCGTTGTGCAGTCGCAATTGCCAAGTGTCCTGGCGGAAAAATTTCGCAAATTTAACGAGAACTCTAATTTTGGAAACACAATACAAACCCTCATTGCGGTGGTGTGAATTTTAATTATGGATAAACAGAAAAAAGAAATCATCAGGCTTCTTAAATGCAAACAGGAAACTTGCGCCCAGCTTCTCGAAACAATGGGCGAGCAAATGGAAGCCGTCAACAATCAGGATAATTCCCGGTTGGCAGTGATTATCAAGGGCAAGGAGGGGTTGATCGTCCGGCTCAATAAGACAGATCAGGAGATTGCCGAATTGGCGAGTGGTCTGGATAAATCAGGCCGGGAAGCCCTTGTTCGTGAAAACAAAGGGTTGGCGCGTCGCATTGAGTCTGACCTGGAGAAAATCATTGAGCAGGAAACCGATTGCCAGAAAAAACTCAATCTTTCGAAAAGCGAGGTTCTGGAAAAAATCAAAGCCTTAAAAAATGGCCAGGTCCTTTTAAAGGGCTATGGCGTTTCCCAAAGGATCAAACCAAAAATTTCTAAAAACGTTTAACGGAAAGGAAGGAATCATGGACATTGCAATCACTACTGTCAATCGGGTTTTTAAAACCTATCAGGGGCAGGCCCGCATTGCGGAGTTGAACAGCAAGAATCCGGTCAAACGGATTCAGGGTCAGCGCGACCGGGTCAGCATTTCGAATGAGGCCAGAGCGGCACTTGCCGCCCAGGGCTCCAGGGTGTCTTCACGGCAGGAGCCTCGGA
>PCTK01000168.1:5726-5868 GCA_002786505.1 Nitrospinae bacterium CG22_combo_CG10-13_8_21_14_all_47_10
CGCAAACCGAAAGGGCCGACATCAAAAAAATTGAGGAAAATACCGCCGAGCCATCCCTGGTATAAAAGGTTCGTATAAGAAATATTGGCGGAGGCGTGGTCCACAGGGCGAGTGGGGCTTATGAACCGGGTCCCTGCTTGCT
>PCTK01000168.1:6035-6410 GCA_002786505.1 Nitrospinae bacterium CG22_combo_CG10-13_8_21_14_all_47_10
TACCTTCCTCAACTCCTGCAATATGCGGGCTAGTGAATTGTTTTTTGAACATCCTTGTTTTGCGATTTTCCCATTGATTCTTCAACGCCCCTTTTTTTAATTCCTTGAGTCTGGTACTATCCCTTCTTTGGTTTGAAAATAATTTTTACCGGTTTTTTTCTATGATTTGTATCCCCGTTGTTGGTCCTACCATGCCCAAAGCCCAGGAACAGATCGCGTCTGCCACAGCGATTGCAGATATTCTGGAACTGCGTCTGGACTTGATAGAGTCTCCCGACCTGGGCACATTGCTTGCTTCGGCCACCCTGCCGGTCATCGTCACCAACCGTTCGAAACTTGATGGCGGGCAATTTAAAGGGCCGGATAAAGATCGTT
>PCTK01000168.1:6426-6795 GCA_002786505.1 Nitrospinae bacterium CG22_combo_CG10-13_8_21_14_all_47_10
TGCCCTTAGGGCCGGAGCCGATTATGTGGATATTGAAGTCTCCACGCCCCGGGAATTTTTGCAACCCTTCCTGGAAGAAAGCGACACCTCAAAAATTATTCTCTCTTATCACGACTTTTCTCACACGCCGGAAGATTTCAACCCGCTTTATGAAACCATGCGCGAACTGCCGGGAGAAATTATCAAGATTGTTACTTATGCCCGAGACCTTGCCGACAACCTGAAAATGTTTGAACTGCTTAAACGGGCGAAACAGGAAAAACAGAAGTTGATCGGACTTTGCATGGGCGACCTGGGAGAAATCAGCCGCATCCTCTCTCCTCTTTTTGGGGGGTTCCTGACCTTCGGCAGTCTCGAAACAGGGCAGGA
>PCTK01000168.1:6827-9971 GCA_002786505.1 Nitrospinae bacterium CG22_combo_CG10-13_8_21_14_all_47_10
TCAAGGATATTTACCGGGTCAACGCAGAGCGCCCGGATTTTAAAATTTATGGTGTCATTGGCAACCCTGTGTCGAAAAGCCTGGGGTATCTGGTGCACAACCGGGCATTTCAGGAAATCGGGTCTCCCGATATCTATGTTTCTTTCCTTGTCGATAATGTCGAAAAGTTTTTCAACAGCTTTAAAGAATTTTTCAGCGGACTGAGTGTCACCATGCCGGCCAAGGAAAAGATCATTCCTCTGCTGGACCGGATTGATGAAACGGCCAAAAAAATTGGCGCGGTCAATACGGTTGTTAAGGAGGGGAATGACTGGGTAGGTTACAACACCGACTGCTCCGGTGCCATTTCAGCCCTCGAAGCCTGCACCTCTCTGCACGATAAAAATGTTCTCATCCTGGGGTCGGGTGGAACTGCCAAGGCCATCGGCTTTGGCGTTAAAGAAAAAGGCGGTCGCCTGACCGTTACCTATAATAAAAATAAGGAACGCGGCGAGAGCCTGGCAAAAGAACTGGACTGCGAGTTGGTGCATGCGCGTGATGCAGGAACCCGGACTATAGATGTTTTGATCAATTGTTCTCCGGTCGGGATGAGTCCGAATGTCAATGAAACCCCGTTTCTGGCAAGGGATTTTAAAGCGGGTATGGTTGTGTTTGACTCGGTCTACAATCCCTTAGAGACGCGGCTTTTGCGCGAGGCCAAAGCGGCTGGTTGTGCTGTCATTCCAGGTAGTGAATTGTTCATCAACCAGGCGGCCCGTCAGTTTGAATTGTGGACCGGCCAACCCGCCCCTATCGACTCTATGCGGGAAGTGTTATCAAAAAGGCTGTTCGGTTAACCCGAAGCCTGGTAACGGGGAACGGTTGGGTCGACCACCTGTGACCAGGCATCGATGCCGCCTATAAGGTTGTGGACGGTTTTGAATCCGCATTCGATCAGTTCCTGGGCCGCCCTTTGCGAACGCTCACCGTGGTGGCAGATCACTACAATTTCTTCTTCAAAAATAAATTCCTGTTGCCGGTCGACAACTTCTGCCAGAGGGAAGTTTTCTGACCCATCAATAGCGGCGAGGGAGAACTCCCACGGTTCCCGGACATCGAGCAGAAAAATATCTTCCCCGTTATCCAGTTTCTTTTTCAGTGCAAGCGGTTGCAGTTGATTGACTGAAATCATTTACTGGAAACCCACCATCGGCCAGTAGAACAAAAGAAGGAGCAAGTAGAAAGCCAGCCCCATCAAGCTGAGGATGGTTCCTGACCACATCATTTCTTTCAAAGTCAGGAACCTTGACGAGTAAGCCAGTGCCGAAGCCGGGGTGGCGATCGGTAAAATGAAGGCAAAGTTGCTGGGCAGAATCACCGTCATGGTGGCCAGTGCCGGATTAATGCCGTATGCCGGACTCATGCTGATGGCTGTGGGCAGAAGAATAGCGATGACCGCTGAATTGCTCATGAAAGTGGTGAACAGGGTCGACAATAATGCGATGACCAGCAGAAAAACGGTGCCCGATTCAACCTGCCCCGAAAACAGTTTTTCAGCCAGCCACAATGCCGCACCTGATTTCGACATGACCTCCCCCAGACAGATAGCGCCGCCATACATGAGGACAATAGCCCAGTTGATATGGGCTTCCACCATTTTCCAGGTAATGAGGTTCAGCGCGAACAACAGGACGATGGAAATGATGGCGATGTTAGCGATGCCCAACTGGTCACCATACACGAACCAGCAAAACAGGGTGGCTCCCATCACCAGGGCGATGCCTTTTTCCTGGAAAGTCAATTTTCCCATGACCATGGCTTTTTGTTTCAACGCATGTCGCGCCGAATCAATGTTCTGGATGTCGGGGGGAAACAGGATTTTCAAAGCCGCCCACCCACCTGCGAACAGAAGTAGAACCAGCGGAAAACTCAATTGCGTGTAATGCAGAATGCCGATACTTTGTTGCCCGGCGGTGGCTTTTTCCAGCATCTCCACGGCGAGTGGCACGCGGCCCCCACCGAGTACGGTCATGGACCCCCCGATGATGCATCCCCAGGCCATGGCAAAATACATGGATTTGCCAAAGACAGAATTGTCCCGCCTTAAATTCAAGGACTGCGCGATTTCGTGGATGATGGGAAACAGGATGACGGCGACCGCATGTTCAGACATGAAGCACGAACTGATTGCCGCGAAACAATAGGTGGAGGTGACTAACCGCCCGGGTGTTTCGCTCCAGTGTTCCATGACCCAGATGGAAATACGGGTGCTGAGTCCACAGGCGATCATGGCCGCCGACAGGATGAAAACCCCTAATATAAAGAAGACGGCCTTGTTGCCAAAATAACTGTAAGCCTGGGTGGCCTCCATGATTCCCAGAAGCGGAACCGCGGCGATGGCCAGCAGGCTGGTGATCGACAGGGGAATGAGATTGGTGGCCCAAAGGGAGACACAGAGAATAAAAAGGCAGAGAACTTTATAACCTTCTGGTGAAAGGTCGCTGGGCCCTTCCAGTCCCAGTAACAAGGCAAAAGTGCTGAAAAACAGGGCTAGAAAAATATACCGGCGCAGGCGGTCAAAAATCACGATCCATAGCGGACGTCTATCGACAAATATCTGCGGGTTTTTTGATTCGGTCATGATTTAAATATTTCTAAAAACGGTGGTTTCTTAAGCCGCCAGCCCGTAGGGAGCAACATAAAGCCATTACTGCTTACCCGCGGAGGTACTCCGCCTGTGGATGATAACCTGCTGATAGTTAAAGAGCTATAATAAATTTGTTTTGTGATGTGATAATTGCGATTATTTTTGGTTGATCTCTGCCATTTGATACCAGATAAATTTTTTGGCTCATTCCTCTAAATAAGGTAGGATAGGTGTATAAGTATATAAACACCATTATGAGGTGAGGCATGACACGTTGGAACTTAAGCATACCAGAAGAAACGGATCGGGCCGTGCGTTCCTTCCTGGCTCGTAAAGGCGGTAAGAAAGGCGATCTTTCAAAATTTGCCAATGATGCAGTACGTCGCGAAATCCTCCGTCAAACCGTAGTGGATATTCAGAAACAAAACGCCGATCTTGGTGAAAAGGAGACGGTAAGCCTTGCAAACGAAGCTGTGGCGTGGGCTCGTGCGCATCGTTCTTGATACCAACATCATTAT
>PCTK01000168.1:10032-10265 GCA_002786505.1 Nitrospinae bacterium CG22_combo_CG10-13_8_21_14_all_47_10
CAGTTTGAGTTGGCGACATCGAAGGCCCAACTGGGAGAGTTAGGCCGCGTATTTCATGAGTGAGGAGGAGGTTTTAAAATAATTCCCCCCTTGTAGGGGCGAACGGCCGTTCGCCCCTACGATAGACACGATCCCATAAAAATTTTTCTAATTCCCGGAATTTCCCCGGAATTTATTAAGTATGGTGTCCCCGGAATTTGTGGCTCTTACTTGACCAGAACGGGATGTTGCAA
>PCTK01000168.1:10311-11778 GCA_002786505.1 Nitrospinae bacterium CG22_combo_CG10-13_8_21_14_all_47_10
TGGATCGTCCACAAGTCGCAGGTGCCGCAGGTGTCACGATAGTTTTCGCGAAAATAGTTAAACTTCTCATTCTTCCAGATATTTCCCAGGCTCTCATTCAAGAGATTGCCCATTTTCGCATTGGGCAGAAGGCAACAAGGGGTCACATTCCCCTCACGGGTGATGTATGCATAGTCAAAGGTTTTCAGGCAATATTGTCCTGACCGGTGAAGCTTTTTTCTCAGCAGACGGTAAAAAAACCGGGTCAATCCGTTAGAGACCGAATATTGCAACCAGTCGAGCTGGATGCCACATGATCGGGCGATTTCATCGGCTTTCAGGAAAATGAAACGCTCCTGCCGGGATTCGGGACGCTTGAGATTGGGGCGGAACTGCCTGTCGAGCCGACCGACATTCACGATGTCGCATCCGATCCTGGCCCCGTAGCGGATCACATCATAAAGATCACTTTCGCAACCCTCGTGCAAAGTGGCTTGCAGTCTAACGGAGGTGGTCCCGGGTTTTCTGCCTTTCACTACAGCTTCGATATTTTCATAGACCTTGTTGCTGGTGTGCCCTTCGCTAACGGTTTCGTTGCCGTTGACGCTGTCGATGGAGAAGGTGATAGAATCCACGCCGGATTTCAAGATGTCGTCTACCATTGATGGTTTAGGGAACAAGCCGTTGGAGGTGATCATTACTCTATGGCCGCGTTCTTTGCAGTAGGCGATCATGTCGAAAACCTGGGGATGGATGAAGGGTTCTCCCCATCCGGTCAGTGTGACATTTTCGCGATGGCCCAATTTATCCACCACTGCGGTGAAATGGGGCCAACTCATGTGTTCCAGTTCGATTCCGAGATCCTCCCTCTGGCACATGGGGCAGTCCATATTGCAACGGTTGGTGATTTCAATCTGGACCTGCCGGGGGCGTAGAGGGATTTTATAACGTATCCGGTCGAGGGTATCTTTGATGAGTCCGATCATTTTGCTTTCCAGGTTATCCAGGTAGTCTGTTGAGGCGCGAATAATTTCATTTTACGCAAAAAAAACAGTGAAATAAAAATTTTATATGGTTTGGCAGTTTTCAATGGTATCTTACTTAGTTCATATAGCCTTTTCGGTAGTTTAAAAGAAAAACTAAAGCAGGGGCAATTATCCGCTTTGGAGGAACTGGTTTAATGGGTATGACGATTACAGAAAAGATTTTAGCGGCACACGCGGGTAAGGAACTTGTTCAGCCCGGCGACAATATCTGGGTGGATGTGGATGTGTTGATGACGCATGACGTTTGCGGGCCGGGAACCTTTGCGATCTTTAAAAAGCAGTTTGGCGAAAACGCCAAAGTGTGGGACCGGAACAAGGTGGTGATCATTCCCGATCATTTCATCTTTACCCAGGATACCCACGCCAACAGAAATATAGACATTCTTCGCCAGTTTGCGAAAGAGCAGTCCCTGCCGCATTATTTTGACGTGGGGACGGATAG
>PCTK01000109.1 GCA_002786505.1 Nitrospinae bacterium CG22_combo_CG10-13_8_21_14_all_47_10
GTTTGGGCGCAACGAGTTTGAGATATTTTTCTGTCTGGCGAAAAATTTCCATCAGCTTGAAATCGCTGTAGGTGGGTTCATGATGGAAAAAAGCAATCTGCTTCACGTTGGCCTCGACGGCCAGATCAACCCCGATGAATGTGGAGCTATGCCCCCAGTCTTCTTTTTCAAGTCCTTCGCTGAAGGTATACATGGAATCAAAGATCAACAAATCGGCATCACGGAAAAATTCAACAGCCGGTTTTAAATCTGAGGAACCCAGTTTTTTATATTCCGCATCGGTGGCGTAAACGACCGACTTGCCTTGGTAGTCGACCCGGTAGGCAAAACATTGACCGGGATGATACATCGGTTTCCAGGTGATCGTGATATCCCCGATTTTATGTTCCGTCTTATTTTTCAGGATGACAAAATCTATATCCGAGGCATAAATGCTGAAAGGGATGGGAAAATATTCAAATTTTTGCTGACCTTCCAGGCGTTCCCTGATATCGGGCAGGGGACTATGCACTGTAAATTTATTGCCCTTGATATAAAAAGGCACGAAAAATGGAATTCCCAGGATATGGTCCCAATGGGTATGCGAAAAGAAAAGATTTGCCTTGCCCTGCCCACGGCCAAACTCGGTCGCCATCAGTTCCTGCCCAAGCACACGGATTCCGGACCCCGCATCAAAGATCAACCATTCATCACCCACCTGCATGGACACGCAGGAAGAGTTGCCGCCAAACGTACCGCGGATCTCATGAGGCAAACTTTTCACAAATGATATTATGGAGTCGTCGTTGGCCAGATTTTCAGACCGGGCCTTCTGAAAAGCCTGCGTCAGCTTTTCTTCGACTTCTTCACTACCCAAGGGACTTGGAATAGACCCTCTGACTCCATGGAATTTGACTTTGAACATATCTGACGACATAGAATTACATATTAACCAAATTATTGGTTTTTTTAGCGTTTTGGGTATGGCTGAATATTATAGCATTCCCAAAAGAAATGTAAATAGCTGTTTATCTTAACGTTACCCCATAAGAATCGACTCTGCCTCTGCCACCCCATTCCGGGTGTTTTCCACAATATTCTCCAAGTCCTTATCGGTTAACTTCAATATTTTCAATATATGAGAATCCATAGGGCAAATATAGGGAGAAACTCCGTTACTAATCCCATGGTTATTGGCGATCTGGTTGGCGCAGTTTATGTACCGGGAGATACCTACAGAGGTTATGCTGTCTGATAATGGGCCGTGGTGCCTCCTGATTGATGACACAACTTTTTTGGAAACAGGCCACCATTTTTCAACGAACCGGGCTCCCAGTTCAGGGTGGGAAATGCCAAAAGCTTTTAACTCCAGTTCTTCCAAACTTTTGTCGGCAGAACTTAGATTTCTTACAAATGCCTGGTACTCATCAGGGATTAAATAATCGAAAACCAGAATTCCCACATCGTGCATCAAACCTGAGAGATAGCTGGCCTCCAGGTCCTCTTTGCTTCCGCGGTCATGTGAAACAAGAGATCTGGACAAATAAGCAACACCCAGTGAATGTTTCCAAAACTCCATATGATCAAAAGATTCGGGTTTTTTAAATGTACCGGGTAGTTCGACGGAGTAGACCAAATCGAGAACCATTTTTAGCCCCAACCGCATAATGGCAGAGTTCAGGTCGAGCACCTCCTCGCGTCCACCACCAAAAAGAACGCTGTTGGAAAGCCTGATTAAACGACCCGACAAAACGGGCTCCGTGTTGATCAGGTCCGATATATCTTCAATATCTGTTTCGGGGTTATTGATCCGACTTTCCAAATTAACCAGAACGTCGGATAAAGGCGGGAGATCCCCTTTGGTTTCCAGCAACTTCAGGAGTTTTTCTTTCACGGAATCACATTTAAGTTGTTTTTAGTACCCTCGTAATAATCGTCCCGTTCTGCAACCTGCCTAATTTGACCAATCTCAAGCATTATCCACTTATTCCCTTATTCGTCAAGCATTTATAGACTATATAGGGAACAGGATACTTGACCCATTCTGAAACTTATGCGCCGCAAATTTATGTTGACCGGTTATGACTCACCCCCTACAATAACTCTCAAGAACCTTGTAAGGCATAGAATTAAAACTCTTCAGAGATTTTCCAACATCTGGTTTCCCCGACTTACAAATTACCTGACTATATGGTATTGGTTCTTAAAGATACGGATCGGTGGATACCATCCTCCATTTATCGGGCAATTACCCAAATTTAACCATTAATTTTAAACCAGGGAGATGAAATCGCAATGAAGCGGCTTCCCATTTTGGACAAGTTGGACAAGGACTTACAGAAATCACAAAGAGAACTTCAGGTAGATATTCCCAAGGCCATTTTAACGGCCCGGGAACATGGAGACCTGAGTGAAAATGCGGAATTTAAAGCCGCAAAAGAACGACAGATGTTTCTTGAGTCCCGGGTCTCTCTTTTGCAAAAACGCATCAGCGATATCATGGCGATCAACATCAACCAGATTCCCAAAGATCGTTCCGGGCTCGGGAGCACGTTGAAACTGAGGGATTTAAATAGTGGCAGGGAGACCCTGTACAAACTGGTTTTTCCGGAGGAGGTCGACCCCGATTTGGGAAAACTTTCCGCGGCCTCACCAATAGGAAGTGCCATGATGGGAAAACAGGAAGGCGATGAAATCAGCGTTTCATTGCCTGACGGCAAAGTGGAGTTTGAAGTATTAAAAGTGATTACCATCCATGATTCTTCTGATGAGGGCGACTCTGCATCCGCTTAATGGCCCTTATATCTTTTGCTAAAATTGAAGAAGACGATCCTTATTTCCTTGATATCGACGAATGGCCCGATTGGCAAGCCCAGTTCGGGAACCATCATCCCTTGAAGCTGGAGATTGGATTTGGAATGGGAAGTTTCCTGATTGAGATGGCCGCCCAGGAACCCAGGACCAATTTCATCGGCATGGATTTCTATCATAAGGGAATCCGCAAATTGATGACGCGAATAAAAAAACTTCAGTTGGAGAACATCCGAATGGCCTATGGAGACGTGCGTTTTAAAGCTCCTCTCCTTTTCAAGGATGGGGAACTGGAAACTGTTTATATCAACTTCCCCGACCCTTGGCCCAAAAAAAGGCATATTAAAAGAAGGTTGATCAAGCCCGATTTTGTTAAACTTATAGGGCAAAAGCTGGCTCCAGAGGGGAAAATTTATCTGGCGACTGACAGTGAAACTTACGCTGTTGAAATGCTGGAATACTTTAACTCCGAACCCTTGTTTCAAAATCAGGGCTCGGCAGAAGGCTTTTTAAAAAGTCGTGAAGACTTGCCCAAAACCAAATATGAAAAAAACTTCATCAATGCTGGACACAAAATCTTTTACCTCGAATATTCACGGATGGGTGTTGCCGCACCCACAAGATAAAACCCATATCACAAATGGTGGCCATTTTGCCTAAAGCCCGTATCCTCATCGTCGATGACGAAAAAAATATTGTCAGCTCATTGACCGGAATTCTTGCGGATGAAGGGTATGAAGTGTTCAAGACAGGGGATGGAATTGAAGCCTTGGAAATTATCCAAACAGACCCTCCTGATCTGGTGTTGTTGGATATCTGGCTTCCTGGAATGGATGGAATTGAAGTTTTAAAAACGGTAAAAGCTTATCACCCTGAAATTGAAGTCCTGATAATGTCCGGGCACGGAACCATTGACACCGCTGTCAAGGCAACCAAACTGGGGGCTCAGGACTTCATAGAAAAACCTTTTTCCCTGGACCGGATTACCCAATCCATTGCAGACGTGTTGAACAACAAACGTTCAACACCCAGGGTCCATGAAAAACCGGCGCATTCCTCCAAAGAGCTTCCTCTTTGCTTTGAGCCCATGGTGGAAGTGAAAAAAGCGGTGAAAGAGTTTTCCCAGAATTTGAAACCGGTTTTAGTGCATGGGGAGAGCGGAACCGGCAAAGAGTTCATCGCCCAGGCCATTCACGGACAAAGCAGTAAGAGCGACCGTTCCTTTTTTAAAATAAACTGTTCTTTTCGTCAGGCGCGGGCTGTTCACTCCCAGCTTTTCAAGCGACCACGCAAAGGATCAAAAAACACCCATGGCCAGATTGGTGAGGAAAAAGTGGTCTACCTCAGCAATATTGAATCGCTGAGCAAAGGCCTGCAAGAAAAACTAGCGGAAGCCCTGCACTCTAACGGTTCGCATTCCGGTGACTCCCGCCTCGAATTGATGCCCATTCGAATTTTTGCATCCTCTACCAAAGATCTGGCGGCCCTGTCCCGCAAAGGCCAGTTCCACCCCGCATTGTTGGAGGCGTTCAGGGACTCTACTTTGCTTGTTCCGCCTTTGCGAAATTATGCCATGAGCATACCCGCTATGGCGAAAGATTATCTGGATGAAATCCGTAAAACGCAAGACGTTTCCGTTCCCGAAATAGAAGAAGATGCCCTGGCCGCTCTATGCCGTTATAGCTGGCCCGGAAACGTGAAGGAATTGCGATCTGTACTGAACAAATTGATTCTTACCGGCGCTAACCAGAAAAAGATAACGGCCGAGGACCTGCCATCGGAAATATGGCAACCCCAATTGGAAATCACGAACATTGAACAGGCAGGATCCCTGCAGGAAGCAGAACTGATTTGGGAAAAGCATTTCATTATTCATCATCTCAAACGCAACAACTGGAATATCGAGAAGACCTGCAATGCCTTGAGCACAGACCAAAAACAACTTGAAGAAAAAATGGCGCTTCATTCCATTGAAATACCGGACCCCGGACAAGTCAACAATGGATACCGGCACCCACAACGCACCCTCAAACGCAGTGTGGTGTTGTGCGGTAGCGGTTTACACTCAGGCATTAAAACAGGTTTGATCCTGCAACCCATGCCCCCTGGGAGTGGAATAGTTTTTGGAGACATTTCCACCGGCAAGACCATTCCGGCCCGATTGGAAAATGTCCGGTCGACAGATTATGCCACCCGTCTGCAGAAAGGCAGTGCTTCGGTAGGAACCATTGAACACATTATGGCAGTTCTCCACATGTACAGGATCACGAACCTGCTCATCAAAATCGGAGATGAAGCACCGGTGATGGATGGTTCCGCAAAAGATTTTTGTGACCTTATAGAAGACGGGGAGTTTGAAGATCAGGATGGGTTTTATGAAGAAATTGTGATCGACAAAAATTACGTTTTTGGCAATCAGGAAGCCGGCTCTTACATTTCCATCGAGCCTAGTGATAACTTTAGCGTCAGTTACCACATGGATTACCCGGAACCCATAGGCATCCAGGATTACACCTTTGAGTTCACAGGAAATGAGAGTTTTAAACAGGAAATTGCCCCGGCCAGGACTTTTGGCTTTATGGAAGAAATGGCGCAGTTGACCAAAATGGGTTATGCGTCTGGAGGTAAACTTGATAATTTCATCCTGCTTGGCGACAAAAAAGTCCTGAACACCGAACTTCGCTTCAAGGACGAGTTTCCTCGCCACAAAATTCTGGATATACTCGGAGATTTCTATTTACTGGGCAAACCCATACGCGGCCGGGTCAAAGCCTGTAAATCAGGGCATACCCACAATATTGGCCTTCTAAAAAATATTCAGAACAACCTGATTCATAAAAACTGATCGGCTTTATTCTTTTGCTCCCGCCCGTTTAAGTTGCAGAACCACGGCTGGCCTGTTTAATTGGAGCGCTACCTTGAGCGCGGTCCACCCGTTCCTGGTCACCGGCTTTGTGCTGGCGCCTTTATCCAGAAAAAGCTGGACAATTTGCGTGTGCCCTCCCGCCGCGGCTACCATAAGGGCTGTCCACCCTCTTTT
>PCTK01000104.1:0-1730 GCA_002786505.1 Nitrospinae bacterium CG22_combo_CG10-13_8_21_14_all_47_10
GGAAGGCTCCTATTGAAGTTGGAAGTCGAGAGGTTACCCCCAAAGATGTTTGGCAATTACATGTACTTTTTGGCTTCGAGGAATTGCCACTACCCCTCCTGGAATGGGAGTTAAGCGGTGGCGGAGCTACAAAACAGTTTCGGCAAGATCTTTCCGAGGAATCCCGGAAACAAATTATTAAGCAATCCATCAAAGAATATGACCAGGAGTATCCAGAAGAGGCCTACCTGACGAATTTATGGAAGAGTGTGTTGGCCACCTTTGGGCTACCTGATTTTCATGCTTCATCTCAAATATCTGAGGATTCGCATTCGCAAACTTCCGCGCCCATTTCCTTGTCGCCGCAACGGACCATCAGCGATTGGGTTGATGGTTTGACTGAGGGTGGGGTGGTCGACCAAATTAATGATCAACTCATCAAATGGTTGACGGCGTTTCTTGATGAAGGATTAGCCAACTGGGAAATGCCTGGCCGGGAAGAAGGTTTCTATCAAACATGGAGGAACCTGGCGCAGAAAGATTATTCGGGGCAGTTTCTCGGAATTACAGATTTCGCCCAAAAAGTTCTTTGTCTTCCCGCAGTTCCAGAGGACGCGATCTGGACCAGCTTGCACCAACTGGAAGTTCCTCAAGAACAATGGGAAGATTATCTCTCAAGGCAACTATCATCATTACCAGGCTGGACGCGATACATACGGTGGCTTGGGGAACACCCAACATACCATGCGCAACAAAAACATCCCATTGACACCGCACAATATCTGGCCGTGCGTTTATTCTATGAAGTGGAGTTGACCAACATTAAGTGCCAGCAAGAATGGGGAATTGATGGGACGGTCCCTGCCCTGACTGCATATTGGAATGATCGACCCGAAGAATACAACCAACAAATTGGGCATGGAGGGCAATCCGGTGATCCTGCCAGGCAGATGCAATGTAAACATGCCTGGCGATTATTCCATTTAGCGCAGTTTCTGGAATTATCTCCGAGGGAAGTTCACGATCTCTCGCTTACTGATGCTCAGACGTTGTTGCAATGGTTGGATCACTTTCCTGCTGATCAGCATGGACGGGTATGGATTGAGGCTTACGAAGATTCCTTTCGAGAGAAGATATTGAAAAATATTTCAGCGCAGGGCGGATCGGTACCAGAATTAGAAACACGCCCTCATGCACAACTGGTCTTTTGTATCGACGTACGTTCTGAATCCTTTCGTCGCCATATTGAAGCCCAAGGCCCCTATGAAACATTTGGGTTTGCAGGTTTTTTTGGCATTCCCATTAGCCATCAAGCTTTTGATAGTAATCAACGTGCCTCTTTATGTCCGGTGTTATTGACTCCTAACCATGCGGTGGCGGAAACACCTCGGCCGGGAGAAGGTGCGGCGTTGGAAAAATATTCTTCTGGCACTCGCTGGTGCCAACTGGGGCACCATCTTTTTCACGATCTGAAGCATCATCCTGTTGGGTCGATGATGGTGATTGATGTATTGGGGTTCTTTTTTAGTCTGGGGTTGGTGGGCAAGACCTTGTTCCAAAAAACATTTCGTGTAGCGACCTCTGCTATTCAGAGTTGGTTGACGCATAGGGTTTCAACCCAGATCTCAATTTCCACGCCCTCTGACCCTCAAAATCCCAGGATCGGAGAAGTTAGCGCGGAAGGGATTCCTGACGGGCTTTCCCGGGGTTTTTCTCTTTCGGAAAGGGCGACATTTATCGAAAATAGTTTG
>PCTK01000104.1:1752-4024 GCA_002786505.1 Nitrospinae bacterium CG22_combo_CG10-13_8_21_14_all_47_10
ATTTTGCCCGGTTGGTGTGTCTCTGCGGTCATGGGAGCGAGACGGACAACAATCCCTATTATGGGGCGTTGGATTGCGGGGCTTGCGGGGGAGCGCCGGGTGATGCAAATGCGCGAGTTTTTGCCACGATGGCCAATGAACCTGAAGTGCGTCGTATTCTCAAGGAAAATGGATTGCTGATTCCCGATGACACCTGGTTTCTTCCGGGGAAACATAACACGACGACGGATCGGGTCGAGTTCTATGATCTGGAGGATTTGCCGGATTCGCACAAAAAAGATTTGCGGGCGTTGAACAAGGATCTTGAAGAAGATGGTGCGAAGCAGGCTCTTGAGAGATGCCATCGTATTCCCAGTGCTCCGACTGAAATTTCTCCAGAGCAGGCTTTTGTCCATGTGGATGAACGCAGTTGCGACTGGGCGAATAGTCGGCCGGAATGGGGATTAGCGGGCAATGGCGCTTTTCTCATTGGAAGACGAAAACTGACCAAAGGATTAGATTTAGGAGGTCGGGTTTTCTTGCATTCTTATGATCCTGTTGCTGATCCTCAAGCTACCGTCCTCGAAAAAATCATGACCGCGCCATTAATTGTCGGGGAGTGGATTAATACTGGTTATTATTTTTCTGCAGTTGATCCATGGGCATATGGAAGTGGGAGTAAGGTTTTACACAATGTCGTTGGGGGTGTTGGGATGATGCTTGGAAGCCAAAGTGATTTGCAAATGGGGTTCCCCTTGCAAACAGTCAATAACGGGGACACACACTATCATGAACCGATGCGGCTCTTAGCCATCATCGAACAAGAGCCGGGTGTGATCTCATCTATCATTCAAAAACACTCGATCCTTCAACAGTTGTTTCATAATGAATGGGTTAATCTTGTTGCCTGGGATCCCCATACGTTGGAGTTTCATCGGTACAATCCGAATGCGACGTGGGAAACGGTTCATGTTTCCTGATTAGACATATATTGAGGATAGACGGCTTGGAGGTTGCAAGAATATGGATGTTTCATTCCAAGTCCCGGGCTGGTTTTTTTAGGAATAATTGAATAATGCTGATACTTTGCCGCAAAACCCGCATCTGATAATTTTATGGCAACTCGATCTAGACCCATATCATCAACATTCCTGTTTTTAAAAGCCATGGCACTGTTTGTATTTTGGATTTTTTTATCTGCCAGCTTTGAATGGACTCATCTTGGTTTGGGGCTTATTTTTTCCTTCGCCGTGGCCTGGGTCAACTCAGGCCATTCACCTTTTGTTCCGAAATTTCGATTGTGGCTGAGAATCCTCCTTTACCTTCCCTGGCTTTTTTATAAGATCATTCAAAGTAGCCTTAATTTGTCCAGGCTTATTTTGCATCCTGCGCTTCCCATTACTCCTCAGTTGATTTCTGTGGAATCAAAACTGCGTCACCACGCGGCCGTTGTCCTTTTCGGTAATTCCCTCACGTTAACCCCTGGAACGATTACCGCAGAGGTTGACCGGAATAACCTCATTGTTCACTCGATGGATAAAAACGACGATGTTGCAATTAAGCAGATCGAAACGAAAATTGCTGAAATCTTTAAGGACGAAGATCCGGATTTATGAAAACTTTTCTTTTCTGCGTTTTGGTGTTGCTGGCTATCCTCATTGGCGCGTATCTGTTCCGTGTCCTGCAGGGTCCCACAATTTTTGATCGTTTGTTGGGTCACAATGGCATTTCCACCAAGGCAATTATTTTGCTTATTGTCATGGGAGTTTATTTTGAACGAGTGGATATGTTTATTGATATCTCAATCGGGTATGCCCTGCTAAATTTAGTTGGCGCGCTTGCCGTGGCCAAATATTTGGAGCAAAAGGGGCTTCCGTAATATGGACATACTTTTCATTATTTTTATAGTAGCGGGATTATTTTTCCTGATTGTTGCCGCAATTGGCGTGGTTCGATTGCCCGATGTGTTTAGCCGTTCTCATGCAATATCACTAGCAGATTCCTTAGGGGCCTTTTTTCTGCTTGTTGGAATCGCCTTGCATGAGGGGCTGGGTAAAAATATGCTGAAAATTTTAATGGTGTTGGCCTTGTTGTATATTCTAAATCCAGTCATTGCACATGCAACGCTTCGCGCGGCTCTCCGGTCTGGTTTAAAGCCTTGGCAAAAGGAAACCCCATGATCATTTCATTTGAAATTCTTTTGGTCCTTCTTCTGCTTGTTACTGCCGTCGGCGCCATCCTGGTTAAAGATTTGATGAGTGCCGTTCTGCTCTTGGGAGCTTATAGTTTTTTC
>PCTK01000104.1:4037-4451 GCA_002786505.1 Nitrospinae bacterium CG22_combo_CG10-13_8_21_14_all_47_10
GGGCATGGCTCGGAGCTGTGGATGTCGCCTTCGTGGAGGCCGTTGTAGGAGCCGGGTTAGGTACTGTTCTGTTCCTATTAACTCTAATTGGTACTGCTCCCAAAGACACCCGGCTTCACCGTCCTCCTCCTTCTCTGGTAACGTTAATTGTTTTTCCTCTCCTGGGAGTTCTTTTGCTCTATGCCGCAAGCGATCTCCCTGAATTTGAAGACCCTGATTCTCCAGCGAGTGTTCATATTTCGCCGACCTATCTTGAGCGGAGCTATCAGGATACCCACACTCCGAATGTTGTCACTTCGGTACTGATGGACTATCGATCGCTTGATACGATGGGCGAAACCGTGGTGATTTTCGCGGCGGGCATTGCTTGTGCGTTACTGCTTAGGAGAAATGCATAATGATACGCTCACACGA
>PCTK01000104.1:4459-5621 GCA_002786505.1 Nitrospinae bacterium CG22_combo_CG10-13_8_21_14_all_47_10
TCGTACAGACCTTAGGGCGCTTTCTCATCCCGATGGTCCAAATTTTTGGTTTATATGTGTTGTTTTTTGGGCAATACGGCCCAGGGGGAGGCTTTGTTGGTGGGGTGATTCTAGGCACAGGAATGATCTTGTCCGTTTTGATTTTTGGTCATGACACTTCCCGGAGTCAAATTTCCAAAAAGGTTTTACATGGCGATGGGGTCGGAATGCTGATCTACGCGGGGGTAGGCGGCTTGTGTATGATCGGAGGTGGGGAGTTTCTCAATTATGCAAATCTGGAAATTCCTGGTTTGGAAACTGCTTCTCGAAGATCTTTGGGAATCGTACTCACGCAAATCGGTGTGGCTGTAGATGTTGCGGTGACAGCAGTTTCTATTGTGTTCAGCTTGTCTGCTGAAGAGATTATCGAGGATTCAATAAATGGTTGATGCATTTTCCGCGGTTTTTCAGAGGCCCAATTTTTTGGCATTTGTCCTCATTTTTCTGTGGGGCTTTTATATCATGGTCACGCGATACAATCTCATAAAGAAACTCATCGGGTTGTATTTGGTACAAACCAGCGTGATTTATTTTTTGGTATCTATTAGTGCAAAGGAGGGAGCGACGGTTCCCATTCTCTTATCAACCACGGAGCCAGTGCAAGCGGCCAGCTACGCGAATCCGTTACCTCATGTCTTGACTCTAACTGCCATTGTGGTTGGCATTGCCACCACGAGCGTGGGCTTGGCCCTGTGCGCGGCGATCTATCGAAAATATGGAAGCCTTGACGAACAAGTGATTCTTGAAAGGTTAGAATGAGTCACCAGCTTCCCGTAATCCTGTTCCTTCTTCCGTTGTTTGCCGCTATCTCCATGCCAGTGGTTTGTCTTAAACACCGTCATTGGTGCCAGCCAATTTCTGTGGCAATTCTCGCGGCTATGGTGCTGGTCTCTATTTTGAATCTCCATAACATCATTCATCATGGAGAAGTGCGGTATGTGTTTAGTGGGTGGGCTGTGCCCCTCGGCATTGAGTGGGTGGCTGATGGATTAGCCAGTGTCACCCTGGTACTATTGAGTGGTTTGGGTTTGCTGGGTGTGGTGTTTGCCGGACGAACCTCCCCAAAAGCTCTAGCTGGCCGAATCGTTCATTACTACACGTTGATTTTGTTATTGGTGTCCGC
>PCTK01000088.1 GCA_002786505.1 Nitrospinae bacterium CG22_combo_CG10-13_8_21_14_all_47_10
TAACCTGCGTAGGCTTGCCCCAATTCGGCGGCCTCACCAGCCAGGCCCCCAATAATAACCTGACCTGTGGTCGGATCGACGGGCAACATAGTGATCGCATGATGCGTACTGCAAACAACTTTGCAAAGGTCGCACCCCTTGCAACGAGGTTCAATCACTAATGCTTTTTTGGTCGTCTTATCCAGCACAATGCAATCCGATTCAGGACAGTACATGATGCACAGTCGGCAACCCTTTTCCGCGATACATTTTTCGTTATCCACCCACGCTAAGTTATACACTCGAAAATTCTCCTCATTTAAAAAAGGTTAACACCCAGCCGACTGACGGACACCTATCCGACCTCTACCAAATGCAGGTCTTGCTTCTCAGCCCACTCAGAAGCAATTTCATAACCCTTGATAATGGTGTCCATATTTGCTTTAAGTAACATTTCTTTTTTGGCGTATTTCTTTTTAATCGCCTCATCCAGAGTTGCCGTACCACCAGAAGCCACATACCTTTTACCAAAGCGGTCCTGGAGAGCGGCGTCCAGAGCTTCAAGAGATACAATTTTAGTAATCCCCGCACAAGCCCCGATCATTGCCATATTGGTGGAAAGTTCAGTCCTTCCTATTTCCAGGGCCAACTTGGTCGCATCATGGTCCAGCACCGCAACGTTGAGGTCTTCCAGCCTTTTATGGTCTTCATCGCTCAAAAGGTCTGCGCTGGTATTTATAATGATCAAGCCATTCTCCTTGATCCCTGAGTAAAATGGAGCCGTATAACTTTTCTGCATGGTAATAACCTGCGGATGGAACACCATGATGACATCGGGGAACACCAGTTCACCGCGATCATAGATACGCTCAGTCCCTATCCGGCAATAACTTTCAGCCGGCGCTCCCCTCTTTTCAGCACCAAAGAAAGGATTAGAGATAGAAAACTTCCCATCCTTATTAGCCGCCATTGCCAAAAGGTGCGCGGCGGTTACTGCCCCCTGTCCCCCCAAACCGGAAATTCGGATATTCATCCTGCTCATAGCTTCTCCTATTACTTAAGCGTTGACCGGCTTTTTAGCCGCTTGTTTTCTAGCCTTGGTTTCTTCTTTGATGGAATCCAGAAGTTTCTGGGCCTCATCGGTAATATATTCCTTCTGGACAAACCGTCCACCAATGCTTTCCGCATCTTTCATTTCATCCAAGCCTTCCATGCTCTGCTTGCCGATTTCAAGAATACAGGGAGTATAAAGCTGAACAAACGTGGGGCCTACTTCCCGCGCCACGAGAACAGCATTCTTAATAGCCTGTTCCACCCGATTGGGCTTGCTGACGGTCAAAACAGCTACATAGGCACAACCCGCTTCACGTGCAATTTCTGCCAGGCGTACTTTCTCGAAGTTCTTGCCCTTCGGAGCCATCTTGGCGACAAAACCTTTCTGCATCAAACCGCTTTCCTGCCCGCCCGTATTTGCATACAACTCGTTATCAAAACAAATAGTGGTGAACTTTTCCTGACGAAACCAGGATTGCATGGTCATGTCCAGCCCAATATCAACGGTCGCACCGTCACCAGCCAGAACAACCACGTCCTTTTCAACATCCGGGAAACGCGACTTCAATGTCCGCTTCAGACCTGAAGCAACGGCATTCTGGTTTCCAAATAAAGAGTGGATGTTGTGCACCGCGACATGCGGGAATACCAAACTGGTACAGCCGGTGGAACCAACAAATACCGTATCTTCCGGAGTCGGCAAACTGGCCAGAATATAACGGAAAGCGATAGATTCGGGACAACCCGCGCATAAAGAATGCTGTTCGATCAACTCTTTGGAAGAGCCAATGTCCTTCCAGCCACGATCCTGATTACCAAAAGTAGCTGATTCAACCAACTCATGATACTCCGGCGGCATGACATCCGCCAGGTCTTCACATAAAACGATCTTTTCCTTACTCATAAATTCTCCTTTAAATTTAATTCCCGTATGGGAAAAACTTAATTAATTTGAATTGGTCTAGCCAAGGGTTCCTCGGGTAGCGACCTCCATTCCCAAATGCTTTTTGATCTCTTCAACAATAACTTCTGAAGGCATGGTCATGCCGCCTGCAACATGCGGTCCGACATAAACCCGCTCATTGTCCGGGATATTGGCCTTGATTTCACGGGCCAGCCAGCCAGCCAAATTAAACTCGGGAACAAAAATATGTTTGGCGTTTTTGGTCGCTTGCCGGACTTCCTCATACGGGAACGGACGAATTGTTTTTATTTTAACCAGTCCCGCTTTGATGCCTTCTTCTTCAAGCAACCGGATGGCTTCCCGGGCCTGCGATACTGCAGTTCCAGAACCCACAATAAGAATCTCACGGTCTGTATTTTCTTCGTCAATCAACCCATCCAGAAGAGGAATGGTGTGTTTGCGGGAACGCTCAACCGCCGCCTTGACTTCCTGTTGCCAGGAAGCATGGGTGGCGTAACTGATATAATTGGATTTCATAATAAACGGGTCACGCATCATACGGATCGGTGCGGTTTCCATATCCATAACCGGTTGCGGATTTCTGTACGGATCATAGGGAGTCAGGCATAAATCATCCGGCGGAAGGTCAACCGTATCTTTGGTATGAGTCACAAAGAAGCCGTCACAGCACACCGCAATGGGTACGTGAACATCAGGCTGTTCTGCAACGATGAATCCCTTCAAAATAAAATCAAATAAATCTTGAGCCGTTTCGGCGTGCCAAATCAGCATTCCCGTCTCAAGCAGATAATACATTTCCAAAGTATCGGGCTGAATGCTAAGAGGAGAATTAATACCCCGGCAAGTCACACAAACCTGAATCGGCAATCTGGCACCTGCCCACATGGGAAAATTTTCCATGGCCCGTAAAGTACCAGGACCAGCAGTGGTGGTGAAAACCCGGTGGCCTCCAAAAGCGGCCCCCGCGCATTGCCCCATAACCGCAAATTCGCTCTCCCCGCGAAAATACTCATCCACGTAACCTTCGGCATAAAGCTCACCGATCAAAGCCGCCGCCTCACTCTGGGGAGTGATGGGGTAGGCTACTGAGGTTCCGACGCTGGCCACTTTAATAGCGGCGCGAATAACCTCACTACCTGTCAGGAAGTTAGGGGTCTGCTTTGCCTTATAAAAGATATCGTTGATATCCGTATAGGTCTGGCCTTTCTGGTTTTTCTGGCCCAGCTTCACGTGGTTTGAAGCTATGACTCTTTTATTCTTTAGCTCAACTTGTTTATTCATAAAATTAACTCCCGTATAAAGAGTGCTTTGAAATGATCAAAAAAAATCAATACTGATATTTTGCTCATATTTACGCAGGTGCGACAATAGTTCCGGACCGGCCCATTACAAATTGAGTGAAAGGTTCCGCCTGAGATTCCACACCCTCAGATTTCAACTTTTTTATCGTGGCCTTAAGCTTATTTATCATCTTCAGGTCTGCATCACGGAAAGAAAGACAAGCGTCTTCATCCCCAGCCATGGCACACATTGCTATTGTATAACAATTCGTTCCGCCACGGATCATCTTTAGAGACAAATTAGCCATATGGCAGTGTACTCCGAAAAAAATACAAACATCGATTTTGTTATGCCAAATAGTCAAATTGGGATGATTGGGATTGATCTCAACCTCCTGATTAATCTTAGGGTATTTGGGTCTATAGTCAGCCATCGGGATTATCCGCATCGGAGCTTCAAGTGCCAGTTCACGGATAGCTTTGGCTTCTTCGGCCACATGATCGTTCCATTTCCAGAGAACCAAAGGCCCCGGAAAAATAGTTGGAACTTTGGCCCCTAAAACCATTCTGGCGGCTTTTTCATATGCCTCTTCCTCAGGCACAATCTTACCGCCAATATGCGCTTCCCCAGGATCGGGCAAAACGTTTCCCATTGATGCGGCCGCAGGAGGTAAAAATGCCTCCGGCCCAGCTTTGACCTCGTAGTGGCTCATTCTGATAACCCTTCATCTGTTAAATATGTTTGAAAAAAAGAATCTAATAATAAACCAGGCCCAAAAAGTTGTCAAACCTTAATGGCTGAAATATCTTAGACTATTTTCAACTTCCGGTTCCTCCAGTATATCCCGGCTCCGCTTCACACCTAAATTTAATCCCAAAATCCGGAAACCCATCCGGGCCAGCACGCCCCTTCCATATCAGGATAAGAGGCCCTAAACATCAATCAAACAGGGCCTTTTAGAGGGGAAAGAAGCCCAAAAACTTTCGACAATTCCTGCATAGCCGCCCACATCGACAAGGGCCCAGGCAAACCCCGGCAAGCACTGTTATTCCACAAACTGCTGTGACATCCAAAATAAGATGTGGTGGCCCTTTTTAATGAATATAAGAGTTTTAATAACTGATTATTATTCATTCATTTTTCTCTGGGGTGTATTAAATTACAAAAAAAACGGCCTGCCTCGTTAGAGTTTCGCCTTCAAATCCTGAAGCATAGAAAGGTGCTTTTTCTCCTCAACCAGCAAGTGCGCAAAGATGGCCTTCACATCCAGCTTTTTCTCTTTTTCCAGTAAACCCTGAAGTATTTCAATCGATCTTTTTTCCGACTCAATGCCCAGTTCAAGGGCCTGCTTGTCACTTTGAATGTTTTGCGCGGAAGTAACAGTCAAAGAAGGGAAAATTTTACCCTTCAACTCCTCACCAATAAAACGAGACAAATGCTCTTTGGGCCTGCTCCGGGCCACTATTGCCGGTTGTAAGTAGCGGGATTTTTCCTGCAAGGCCTGGATATGCTCCCTTTCCTCATCCGCTAAACGGGAAAACATATCACGGACCTGGGGATCCTGAATTTTCTTGCCAGCCGACTCATAAAAAAACAGGCCTTCCTTTTCAATAAACAGACTGATCTCAATCGCGTCCATACATTGAAACGAAACTCTACCCATATCCCCTGTTTTTCTTTTTTCCATTCCCATCCCTGAAATCCTACAGAAATCTGGTCACGTTGTACGATCCATAAATCTAATAAACAATTTAACACAGCTTTACCCGCACTTCTTTTGAAGAATCGACAAAAAAATTGCAGGAATCAAATTTCCCCAATAAAAAGAATGTGTTATAGTTGGACCTGAAAACTGGGGTTCCTGATTATGCCTGTAAGAATGGAACGGCAATATGGGTCTATACCCGGAACAAATCCACCTCTTATCCAAAATCCAAATCATGAAAAAAGTAGAAATATATACTGATGGGGGATGCAAAGGCAATCCGGGTCCCGGCGGTTATGGATGCATCCTCAAACAAAATAGCCACATTAAGGAAATCAAGGGGGGCCACCCAAAAACCACCAATAATATTATGGAAATGACCGCCGCCATCGTCGCCCTGAAACAACTTAAGGAACCCTGTGAAGTTAAATTAACGACCGACTCGCAATATGTCGTAAAGGGAATGACCGAATGGATAAAAGGCTGGATTCGCAATGGCTGGAAAACGGCCTCGCGCCAACCCGTTAAAAACCAGGAGCTCTGGCAGGAGCTTTATGAGGTGAGCCGCCCCCATACCATCCAATGGATCTGGGTAAGAGGGCACAATGGCCACCCGCAAAACGAACGTTGCGACCAACTGGCTAATGAAGCGATCGCGGAACTGTAAAACGTCGATAAAAATCTGTGGTTGTGAAAAAATAAGAAGCCATCATGAACCCTCAATTTTTAATCGGAAGATAGAATGAGTTTGATCCCTGCGTGGTCTCCTTTCAAAAAAATTTCAACTCTCCCGCATATAGTTA
>PCTK01000047.1:0-147 GCA_002786505.1 Nitrospinae bacterium CG22_combo_CG10-13_8_21_14_all_47_10
GGTTTTGTTGCGGGTATCTTTCGTTTTTCCAAGGTATTCCGCAGGATGGAAAAATTCTGCTGGCAAGGTGAAATTTTACCTGGCGGGCTAGAGTTTTAAATTACTTTTCGAGAGCCAGAATATTTTTTGGGTTTGGTTAATAGTTTG
>PCTK01000047.1:222-2522 GCA_002786505.1 Nitrospinae bacterium CG22_combo_CG10-13_8_21_14_all_47_10
AATCAGTCTATCCATTAGACGATAGGTGAATGAAAACAAGGGGACTATTGGCGTTCCCGCAGGTTTTTCTGCGTATGGGGTTTTTGTGAAGCTTAGAAAAATCAGTCAATTACTTTGTCTGGCCCAATTTAAGCTCGGGGAGTTTACCTTTCCGATGTTTGAGCCTGTTCTCCGCTTTCTTGAAAATAAGAACCCTGAAGTGCGTCGACATTTCAATCAGGCTCTTTCCAGCATGAATGAGAAAAAACAGGCCATAGCTTTGCTAAACCTGAATATGGTATTGAGTTTGAATCCCAGGCATTTCCTTGCCAGGGTTTTCCGGGGCAGAATTTATATCAAGGAAGCTCAGTATCGTCTGGCCTCTGAAGACTATTTGGAAGCCAACAAAATCAGCCAGTACCGGTTTATCCATTATGACCTCTACCGGGAATATTTCAGGTCGGTCAATAGTGAGTTCGGCGGAGTAGGGGGTACGATTATCAAAAACTTTGACCAGGTTTTCGAAGCCTTGCAACTCCAGCAGGATGTCGGCTCCAGAGAGGGGAACGCCGATATGGGGCCAGAAGCGCAGGAAAGACCCGCCATGATAGAATCCGGTTTTAAGGAAGGGGATGAAATTACTTTCAGGGATCTTTCCATGAGCCCTGACGAAATGGAGAGATTTCAGGTTTTAGGACCTATCACCCAAAAAGAAATTGAAGAAGTAGATTGGGACCAACTTGTTGATGATTTAACTTCTTGATTCCTGCCTGCAAGGGACCCAGGTAAATGCCCCGCGCCAAAGGCAAGGGGAAATAAAGACGTTTCTAATTACACCTCTTCGGGGCCTGGCTTAATATTACGCCGGTGTTCCGCTAAAACTCAGGTCGCATTTTGATCAAGCGGCAAGATCTCGAAAAAATTGAAACCGATTCCCTGGCCTCCTATGCGATGAAAAGCGGGGAAAGCAAAGGACGCCAGCACCAGGAAGAGGAACACCCCTACCGGACCCGATTTCAAAGGGATCGCGATCGCATCATCCACACCTCTGCATTCAGAAGACTTGAATATAAAACCCAGGTTTTTGTATATCACGAGGGCGACTATTACCGGACTCGCCTTACCCATTCCCTTGAAGTTGCGCAAATCGCACGCTCCATTTGCAAGTCCCTGCAGTTGAATGAAGACCTTACCGAAGCAGTTTCCCTGTCACACGACTTGGGGCACCCACCTTTCGGCCATACGGGGCAAAATGTTTTGAACCGGTTGATGAAAGGCCATGGCGGTTTTGAACATAATAAACAGAGCTTGCGAATTGTAAAACTGCTCGAAAAACGTTACCCGGAATTCGATGGACTCAACCTGACCTGGGAGGTTATGGAAGGGATCAGCAAACATTCACAAGACGAAGAGAACCCGGTTACCTCTGCTGAAGGGGTTCGTTTTCCTTCCCTGGAGGCTCAGGTTGCTGATTTTGCCGATGGTATTGCCTACAATGCCCACGATCTGGATGACGGGATCACTTCTAACCTGCTAGACCTGGACCAGTTAAGGAAAGTGGCTCTTTGGAAAGAGAATGAAAAAAGGTTCGACGAGCAGTATACGGGGCTGGATTTTAAACTGAAAAAATACCAGGTGGTTCGAAGCATCATCAACGAACTCATCAGCGATTTTCGCCAGGCGACATTAAAGAACCTCGATCATTACCAGATCGGCACCGTGGATGATGTGCGTCATGCTCCCATTCGCATTGCGGCGTTTGGAGCAGAGGTTGCTGAAAAAAATAAGGAGTTAAAACAATTCCTCCATAAAAATATGTATTCCCACCGCAAAGTTTTACGTATGGAGTTTAAAGCCGAGTTGACCCTGGAGGGGATCTTTCAGGCGTACACAAAAATGCCGGGGCTTCTCCCTGAACCCGTCCAGAAAAATTCGCAATGGGGTTCCCTGGAGCGACGAATTTGTGACTATGTCTCCGGCATGACAGACCGCTATGCCATCAACGAATACAAAAACCTTTATTCGGCGGATGATGGGGGCTGATTGAAAGTCACTCTGTTATTTTTTCAGCCTTTATGCGATTAAATTTATTGTTGGTTGGGCACAAAAACGCATGGCGGCTAGAGATTATTTCAGACAGATTCAGGAAAGCACTCTCATTCACTACCAAGCGGAAGCATTCCGGTAATTTTATTAAGTTTGAGTAAGTAGAATTCACTATGATTAATATTCAATCGGTCTGTGTTTTTTGCGCGTCCAGTCAATCGGTGGATGAGTTGTTCAAAAATACAGCTTTGGAATTGGGTCGGGAACTGGGGAAA
>PCTK01000047.1:2534-5794 GCA_002786505.1 Nitrospinae bacterium CG22_combo_CG10-13_8_21_14_all_47_10
CTGGTCTATGGCGGGGCTTCGATTGGACTGATGGGTTGTGTGGCTCGCGGCGTGCATGAAGAGAAGGGGAAGGTAATCGGTGTCCTGCCGGAGTTTTTTAAAACCAGGGACATTGAATATTCCGAAGCCGATGAGTTGATTGTCACTCAGGACATGCGTGAACGCAAGGCGGAGATGGACCTGAGGTCAGATGCCTTCATTGTGCTACCCGGTGGTGTTGGCACCCTGGAGGAGGCGATGGAGATCCTTTCCATGCGCCAACTGCGCCTTACCGACAAGCCGCTTGTTTTTATCAATACCCAGGGGTTTTATGACGGACTACTGGCGACCTTTGACGAAATGGTGGATTTGAAATTTGCCAAATCCAATATTCTTGATATGTATGGGGTGGTTGCGGACCCGAAAAGCGCTCTCGACTATTTGTTTAGTTATGTTCCCCGACCGCCGGATAAAAAGTGGCTGTAGAAATTAGCGCCACTTTTATTTTTGTGCGCCCGGCACGGGCGCACTCTTGCGGGTCAGTTTGCCTGAACTTCGACATCGGGGTGGATGGCTTCTTTCAGGAATTGTTCAATGTATTGCAGGGTCCCGGTGGTTGAACTGGGGCAACTGCCGCAGGCTCCCTGGTAGTGAACCTTAATGGTCTTGTCTTCCACGGAGAGCAGGTTGATTCCCCCACCATCATTTGCCAGAGCAGGGCGAATGGCGACATCCAGCAGGGCGTTGATCACCTCGGTTTTCCGATCATTGTTGTAACTGAAAAAATCTTCCTTCCTGAAATCTTCCAGCACCGGGTGAACGTCTTTATCCCCCATTGCCTCGTCGGCCTCATCGCCTTTTTCGTAATGGTGCAAATGGGTTTCTATGGCGGTGCCTATTTTTTCCATGATCGTGTGCCATCCTATGGCGTTGGACTTGGTAACTGTGACAAAGTTTTCTTTTATGAAAATACTTTGTATTCCAAAAATATCAAACAAGGCTTTGGCCATTGGGTCAACGCCAGCATCATCGGGAGAGTCGAAAGTTTTAGTGCCTGTTTCCATGACTTTGCCGTTTAAAATAAACTGGAAGGCATCCGGATTGGGAGTCGGTTGTATGCGAAGGACCTTGAATTGCCCTTCTTTTGCCTGTTTGGATTCCTGACCGCCTTTATCTTCTGTATTCATTGAAATACCAAATTGTTTTTGTATCCAGGTTAGTAACCCCATGCCCTGCTCTCCAAAATATTGTTTGGAAGTAAGAAATCCCATTATATCTGATTTTACGTCTATGGGGCCAATCAGATTTCTTCTTTTTCAAGAAAAGCCAGCGTGTCTTTGAAAATATTGAAGCTTTCCGCGTCGAACAGGATAAATGTCACCGTGTTAATAATGGTTTTCTTTGAAAGGTATTGCAACACTGTTTTAAGCAGGGTTTCAGCCGCAAGTTCCAGCGGGAACCCGAATATGCCGGTGCTGATGGCTGGAAAAGCGATGGATTTCAGTTCTTTTTCTTCAGCGCGTCGCAGGCTGTTGAGAATGGCGTTTTTAAGTTTTTCGACTTCATGACCTTCGCCCCATCTGGGGCCAACTGCGTGGATGACAAAACGTGCATTTAAATTTCCGGCACGGGTGATGGCCGCGTTACCCACGGGGCAGGAACCAATGCGGTCGCATTCTTCCTGAATGGAAGGCCCACCTTTTTTGCGGATTGCCCCCGCAACCCCAGCACCGAGAATCAGGTTTGAATTAGCCGCATTAACGATGGCATCGGCATTGCTTTCGGTGATATCTCCTTGTTGAAGCTGGAGGAGAGAATTATTGACTCGAATTTGCAACAGGCAGGTCTCCCGTTGAGCCGAAACCCGCAGTATTGCGGGTGGTTTCATTCAACTGGTCGCTGGATAGGAACTGGACCGTCTCTACTTTTTGGATGACTAACTGGGCGATACGATCCCCTGCCTGGATACGGATTTCATCATCGGAATGGTTGAACAGAAGAACCTTGATTTCGCCTCGATAATGAGAGTCAATCACTCCGGCACCACAATCGAGTCCCAGTTTAACGGCTGGTCCGCTACGCGGCCAGATCAAACCGGCATGGCCTTTGGGGATTTCCAGGTGAATTCCGGTAGCGACTAGTGCCCGGCTACGAGGAGCAATGACCTGGGTTTGCATGGCTTTCAAGTCAGCGCCAGCATCGCCTTTGTGTGCATATTGGGGAAGATAATCTCCCTTGCAGGGAACGGGTGTTTGGTTGGTTTTGTTCACAATAGTTTCCATTAGTCTTATGGTTTTGGAAAGAATTATAGACAAGTGGGAAGAGGAAAGCGATTTAAATTAAGCCAGGACAAAAAAACGGGAAAGAGGGTTAACGCCCCGCCTTTCCCGAGTTAAACTTTAAATCTTTTAATAATGGATCCTTTAATCAACCGTCCTTGACATGGAGGCAAATAATACCAATACCTGCAAGCTCATGAAAAGGCGGGGCGCGTCCTTTTAAAGAAAGGAGGCGGGTTACTATTTTGCCGGGCCAGGCCCAGCGCTAAAAAGAGGTTCCATTTCACGCCAATTGGATGGAAATCATCTGCCGATATTGAACGGAGGACTCGGCTGGCGCTCAGTACATTTGGGGGTTTGGGAAGGGGTTTGAGACTGGCACGCATCCCACTGGTTGCTTTCAAAAAATCGAATTTGGGATGCATCTCTTTCATTGTTATGGAACCCGCTTTTTTAGTAACCCGCCGGTGGAAGATTTGTAGCTACTCTCAATTCAGTTTTTTTCTTCCGGGAAATCTGAAACTCGGAACCAATCAAGGACCTTTTACAGTCCTTAACCTGATTATCAGTTCCTTATATATTGTATACTTCCGAAAAAGTACCACTACATATGGTAGCTGTCAAGCGCTAAATTGAAAGAAATTGCAAAAAAAATAATAACTCCTTTATTTACATAGGTTTATTTGTCTTTAAAAAACTGGTTTTTGAGAATTATGTTCACTGCCCACTATATGCTGTGTGGTCTGGATAATAATATTACAATATAAGGTGGGGGTAATAATCCAGATCTTTCCTGACTAATATTGATTTGGAAATGCCTATTTGAGCTTGAATTTGTCCAGGCTTAGGGGAATGGAGTTCAGGAACTTATTCTTAACCCGATATTGTTTATTTTCCACTTCAACGATATATTCCTGCTCAAAAAGTTTTCCAACTTTCAGGGAGGCAACTTCTTTCTGCTCATCTTTGAAAAGGCGGATAGTGAATGAGGGGGAGTCCAGC
>PCTK01000190.1:0-2174 GCA_002786505.1 Nitrospinae bacterium CG22_combo_CG10-13_8_21_14_all_47_10
TTGAGGATGAGGCCATAGACCGGATTTTTGCTCAACACATGTTCGAACATGACCAGTTCGCCACCGGGTTTCAGCACTCGTTTCAGTTCTTGCAGGCAGGTTACAGGGTTTTGCACGGTGCAGAGCACGCACACGGTGACCACGGTGTCGAAGGTATTGTCGGAAAAGGCGGTGGTGTGGGCATCCATCTGGCAACGGTGGATTTTCCCGGCATAGTTTTCAACGCGTTCGTGCGACCGCTGTAGCATTTCAAAGCTCAGGTCTGCCGCGGTGATGTCTAATCCTTCGGGGAAATTGACGATCTCCTGCCCGGTGCCCATGCCTATATACAGCACGCGGCCTTTCAGGTTTTTGAACAGGGCGCGTTGACTGGGACCCCACCGGCGCATATCTCCAGCGCGGAAAAAGTCGAACACTTTGGCGACGCCGTCATACGATTGTTTGCTCATCGGCTGGTGAGGCGTTTGTTGGAGAAATAGATGATGGCGGAAATGATGAATCCCATCACTCCGCCGGATGCGATGACGATATTCCCGGAGGTCAGGGTGGATAGCGCTCCTGCTGTCATACCCACTGTCATGCCGATGATGCCTAAGGGAATCATCACCTCAAACGCGCCGAAAAAGGGCATGAGGAGGATTTTCAGCGGCAGGACCAGGAGCATGCCGATCACACCGCCCAGAAGCATGGGCATGACGGGGGGAAGCAGGTAATGCACCACCCCTGCGACCAGGCTACCGGAAAAGGTGCCGATAAAAAAATCTGCGATTTTTAAATTCATAAAATCTGTTTACCGCCCTGCAGGCGATGACGTGTAGAGGTTTCCCGCAATGGGCGATTATACGGATAAATGCCGGGGGCGACAAATCGCATTTTTCTGGCGATTTTTCTTGGGGTTAGGGCTTGACAAGTCATTTAGTGGGAGTAATATTATAGGGATTAGTTTTGATTCACCTTTAAGTTTCAATAGGTTATGTCGAGAAAATTAACGGGTCCCGAAAAAGCCGCGGTGTTGCTGATGACGCTGGGAGAAGATATTGCGGCCCAGGTTCTGGCTAATCTGGATGAGCGTGAAATTCAGAATATTGGTAACTACATGTCTGCGCTTGGTGATGTGGATATGAGCGTTATGGATAGCATCAATAAAGAATTTTACGAGATGGTGGAATCGGGAACGGGAGGTTTGGGGATTGCCGGGATGGACTTCCTGAAAACGGCCCTCATGCAGGCTCTTGACCCGGCCAAGGCAACCGAAATTTTGAATAATATCACCACACCGGGCGAGGAAATGGGCGGTGGACTGGAAACTGTCCGCATGCTGGACCCCAAAGTTATCGCTTCGTTCATTGTCAACGAGCATCCGCAGACGGCGGCGATTATATTGGCTCATCTGGAACCACCGGTCGCCAGTTTGACAATTCGGGAACTGCCGGAAGAGAACCGGATGGAAATTGTGCATCGTCTGGCGACGCTGGAGCGTGTTGCGCCGAGTGTTATCCGTGAACTTGATGAAGCGTTGCAGACGGAGTTCCGGACATCGGGTGCGGTTTCGGGTAATAAACTGGGCGGTGTTGAGGTGGCGGCAGAAGTGATGGGTTCTCTGGACCGGACCACTGAAACGTCCATTTTGACAGCCATGGATGAGATCGACCCCGACCTGGCTAACGAGATCCGCAACCTGCGTTTCACTTTCGAGGATATTCTGAAAATTGATGACAACGGCATCCAGTTGGTCATGAAAGAGATCAACCAGGAAGACCTGCTGATTGGCTTGAAAACGGCTACCGATGCGCTGAAGGAAAAATTGTTCAGCAATATGTCGGAACGCGCGGCGTTGATGATGAAGGAAGACCTTGAATCTCTCGGGCCAACGAAAATCAGTGAAGTGGAAAAAGCCCAGCAGAAGGTTATTGCGGTTTGTAAGAAACTTGAAGAAGAAGGAAAGCTTGTTATCGGTGGCGGTGCCGATACACTGGTTTAATTTTACCGTTCCAGCCTGAAATAATTATGTTACCTGGGCGTTAATGGGGATCAAGTGCGACTTGATGCCCTTTTCTTTTTCCAGTTTTTCCAGAGCTTTATAGATCGGGTCTAATCCCTTTGAAACGGTGCCTTCGAGGTGGATGTAATAGGTGCCTGATTCTTCTGCATCGCTGACATTGGATTCGAGGTGC
>PCTK01000190.1:2229-2480 GCA_002786505.1 Nitrospinae bacterium CG22_combo_CG10-13_8_21_14_all_47_10
TGCGGTCTTCGGCGAACAGGCTGATCCTTACATCGGGTTCGCAATGGTGCTGGGTTCCATCTTGCAGTTCTACTAAATGGGCGTTGAGTTTCAGGGGTTCGCAAATGGAAGTGATGATGGGCTCCAGCGAATCTTTTCCTCCGGCATGTTCGACCATCAGCATGATCGTGAAATATTTTCCCAGGCGGACCATGGAAGAGTCGCCGAGGTTGCATCCGTTTTTGCAGAGCCCGGCACTAAGGCGGGCGACA
>PCTK01000190.1:2487-2718 GCA_002786505.1 Nitrospinae bacterium CG22_combo_CG10-13_8_21_14_all_47_10
GCTGATCGAGCCCTATGAGAGACAGCATGAACCAATTTTTCATAAATTTAACCCTGTTTAGCGAACATTAAAGACGAATCCGGAATTTTCTGTTATAATTCTGAACTATCAGGATAGCATAATTACTGTTAAATATACAGTTAGGCGGTTGGGGGATTAAATCAGGCATACGAGGTGATAAGCGTTTTGCTCAACTGAGCCCCTTGCGTTGTGTTTGAAAAATGGAAAGTG
>PCTK01000190.1:3069-4686 GCA_002786505.1 Nitrospinae bacterium CG22_combo_CG10-13_8_21_14_all_47_10
TTTGTGGACAACCGGCAAAGCACCAATCTTTTTTTTTGCCATAATTGCGGCGGCATCAGCCGCTCTCTGTTCCGGTTCAATGGTCAGGACCCCCCTCCGCATAATGTTTTTAACCTTGCGGGTTGAAAGCTGGACAGTAGTTCCGTCCGGGTTCTCAATGATGGATTTTTTTGGCCCCAGAATTTTTTTCAGGTCCCTGTCTGAAAGAATACTGACCAGCTTGTTTTTTTCGACCACCGGCAGGTGGCGGATATTCTCGAAATTGTATAAAAAGAAAACTCTGTCCAACTTATCGTTGGGGTTGACGGTGATCAGTTTTGTGGACATCAACTCTTTGACTTTCATGCGTCTCCTCTGAATCCTTTTGTTTATATCTCCATAAGGCAGGGAGATTTTAGCATAAGGCGGAGTAAACAAAAAAGGGCTACGGTGTAACCGTAACCCTTATCCATCTAAAGCAGGCTTGTAGAAAAACTTCCAGTGCAAGAGGTTCGCCTACTCATTTTTAAACAAGGCCAAACCAGACAATCCATGGAGCGTTAGAAGTGAAAGGTTTAAAAATTATGGGTCTTGCCGTCTATCTTATGGACATCCTTATCCAGGGATTGAATCTTGCTGATCATTTTTAATCGTTCGCCATGGTCTTTGCTGGGGAATATGTATACTATTTCTCCGAACTCATTTTCGTGAAGCTTGACAGACCCGCGATCAGAAAACAAAAAATTAGTTTCCCCAAATATATTTTTCGAAACTTTCACTGTTATCCCGTCAGGGAATAGATACTTGACGACCCCTTTGGAAGAATTCCTAACTTCAACAATTTCGCCGTTTTCCAATGTGACTTTATTTATGGTTAAAGCTTGTGCGATGGCGCAAAAACCTAAAACCAACAACGCAATGATTATAAACATTCCTGATTTTTTCATGATTTTACTTGCTCCTCCATAAACCATAAATTTGTAACCAACCTGTTAAAACTTATCGGGTTTGTTCCTGATTTCTTAAGGGTTGTTTTGTTGCTTTTGGAGTGTGGGCGATGAGTGAGCAGGGCTACGTGGCCATAAGATGGCCCGAAACGGCTTGTTTCTGCTCAGGGTTCGACTGAACTCCTTGACTTCAAACAATAATCTCGTAGCCATCAATAAAATTGACCAATGTTATTTTGATCATGCTGGACTTTTTGGGCTATGCTGATTCGGGCCATGCTGATTCTTGCCCTCGCACCGCATTTCAACTAGTATGCAGGTTATTCTTTTGGGTAAGAAAAATTTTCGCAGGATGAACGCGCGTCTATGGCAAACAGGGAAAAGGATACCCGTAGCATCAAGGGGTTGATTGATGAGTATATCGAGTCCTACGCCAAACCCAAAAAAATGTCATGGCATGATGCCTTGCGGACACTGAATAAAGATGTTCTTCCTAAGTGGAAATACCTGCCAACGGCGGATATTACAAAAAAGGACGTTGATAAATTGCTGGATAGGGTTGGCCCGCCAAGTGCAAAAAAAACTCTTGAAGTTTTGCAGTCGATGTTTGCCTTTGCTGTAGAGCAGGAAATTCTAGAGGCAAATCCATGTTCCGATTTATTAGCCTCCAGCGAAGCTACTCCGAAGGACA
>PCTK01000190.1:4760-5131 GCA_002786505.1 Nitrospinae bacterium CG22_combo_CG10-13_8_21_14_all_47_10
TTGCTTTTAAAGTTGGTATTGTTAACCGGTCAGCGCAATGGAGAGGTTGCCGGGGCGAGGTGGGAAGAATTTGATTTGCGCGAGAAGTGGTGGACAATCGCCGGTACGAGAACCAGGAACAAGAAAAGCCATCAAGTCTTTTTAACGCCGATGGTGGTTGAAATTTTGGAACAGGCTAAAAGAATTGGTGGTGGTTCCAACTGGGTGTTCGCATCCGGCAAGGACAAGCATATAGCACCCAGATCCGTGAATTTGGCGATCCGGAATAACTCAGCAGACAGGAGCCTCTCCCGGCAAAATTCTGCCTTTGGCGACTTTTTCAAGGTGGGTAAATTTGTTCCGAACGATTTAAGGCGAACAGCGGCTACCCT
>PCTK01000151.1:0-414 GCA_002786505.1 Nitrospinae bacterium CG22_combo_CG10-13_8_21_14_all_47_10
AAGGTCTCCCCCTTGTAAAAAACCCGGACCGGGAACAATTGTGTCTGCCCCACTTGCTGAATTTCTTCCCCATCAACCACAAGTTTGAAATCCTCAGTCCGGCACTGGCTCCAGTCAATCATGCTCATCTCCCTTTTCTATTGGCGGAGAACCCCCGCAGGTAAATTTCGTTATATTGCTCACTCCGATTAAAGCCATTGCGAGCAGGCCCAACACCGAGTGGTCATGCTGGTTCTTTTCTAAGATCAATACTTCCCGAATATTTGCCGAAAAGGACCAGTTGAAAATTGAAGGAGTTCATCCACCGTACCGTGTGCAAATTTGCGTTCCGATCCTCAAATTCAAACGCGCTAAATGACTTTTTAACTGTGTCAAAAAAGTTTTGGGCGTTGTCCCGATCAGACTGACTGATAC
>PCTK01000151.1:497-2299 GCA_002786505.1 Nitrospinae bacterium CG22_combo_CG10-13_8_21_14_all_47_10
TGTTCGGGATAATCCAAAACCTCCCCTGCCGGGTACTCCGGCTGAGTTACAGGCACCCATTGCACCGCAGGCGCGGATTTGGTCGGATAATAAAAACCAAAACTCATAAAACATTCTCCAAATTTTCTATGGGTAACGAAAACAGGCAGGTGACAATCAAAAAACTGGTTTACCGGAAACTAGTTGACCCTGCGGTCAAGGCGCTTGAGTTCATCACGCAGAATGAAAGCCAGATTGCGAAACTCTTCCCGGTCGAGTTTAAGACCATTGGGAACATTAAAACTGAAGTTGAGGTTTTGAATGGTCATCCCGCTTGAGTTGCTCCGGCGAAATTCTTCAGCTTGATCACTGGGCAAAACCGCTTCATTTTTATGGATCATGGCAATCATGTCCCGCGGCACCCGATTGATGCCGCTGGCAAAATTACCCACCGAATCCCCAAACCCGGTTAAATCCAAACTGGGAGTTTGAAACCCAGGCAACCCGTCACCAATAAGAGAGCCCAATGTATTTGAACCGGTTTTACTTGAGCGGACTGTTTCCTCGGCAATTGTTACTCTTTGAGTAATATCCTGGGAGAATATTTCTTCAATCTCATCACGCATGGCCTTGGCCTGTTGGGTTGCGTTATCAAGCAAGTTGACCGTGATGAAGATATCCCGCATTTGTTGAATTTGTTCAAGACAGGTTTTCGCGGATTCCAGCGATTGAACCGTTTCTGGGGGAACAGGTGGCAACTCAATGGACTCAGAAGTGGAGAGATTATTTATATCTTTTCTTAAGGTTTCAAAGTATTTCTCGTAGATTCTATTTAAATTCTGATTCAAACTTTCGGCTTTTTTCTGAGCTTCCTCGAAAGATTTTTTATAATTTTCAATCGCCCGGTTAGCCGAATCGGTAAACTGATCGTCAAATTGAACCACGATTTGGGTCGTTACGATTGTATTGGCCATTTTTGAGTTTCCGAAAAAGATCAATTAAAGGTATCTTAGTGTATGCTATAATTCGGTTACCCGAACTGGAGTAATGAGCATGGCCCTAATCCCTTGCATAGCGTGCAGAAAAGAGGTCCTAGAAACCCTTCCCATTTGCCCCTATTGTGGAACCCCGAGCCCGAAAAGGGTCATGCTTGTCCCGTGCAGAGTTTGCGGAGAGGAAGTCGGGAAAACTGCCCGCAGATGTCCCCATTGCACAAACCCTCACCCTTACAAGAAGAGATATATTCGAGAGTATCTTTTATTGATTCCCGCGTTCTTAGGTGTTTATTTTCTTTTTAATATTGATAAACCCAATACCCTGGAGATAGTCACAACGTTGGTACTTTGGTTTTTGGTATGGTTCTATTTTCAGAATTTGAAAGATTTCTCCGGTCTAATGAAATTTTTTCCCGTTTTTTTTCCTGGCGAAAAAACGTTGCTGTTTCCCACATGTGCCAAGTGCCAAAAAAAAATTTTTAATAAAACAAAAACCTGTCCCAACTGTGGAGAGCCTGTTCCACAAGATGTTTAAAGTAAGAGGATGCGGGGTGCAAAAATGCAAGATCATCCATCATCACAAGCTCTTAGCTCCAACCCCTCCCAACCTCCCTTATCAGGGAGAGGAGTTACTCAATACCTCCTGATTTTATTTTTTCCCGCTGATGACAACTTATTGTTGTTCCAACGATATTTATTCTGAATATTTTCCAACAAAGCCAGAGCTTTCCATTCAGTAATACTCAGGTCATTCTTTTCAAAAGGGTAACCGCCCTGTTTTAACAGCCGAAGGTTTTCCAGATAGGTCACCCAATTGCCAAACCCCCG
>PCTK01000151.1:2309-2419 GCA_002786505.1 Nitrospinae bacterium CG22_combo_CG10-13_8_21_14_all_47_10
TGGAGGATTTTTCGTGCCGGATGATTTTCGATATTCCACTCAGGGTTATCCGTTTCCTCGTGAACCCGTTTTAGGAATTTCTGGTACTCTACTTCCAATCCCGGCACATC
>PCTK01000151.1:2438-3351 GCA_002786505.1 Nitrospinae bacterium CG22_combo_CG10-13_8_21_14_all_47_10
AGTTTTTTAGAGTAGCGTGTTCCAAATTGGCTGACGTTCCTTCAAACACCATCGCGGCGGCGCATTTGAAGGAGGCCTGCACATATTTTTTCCAGTTTGGAATAGAAGGAGTCAAAGGTTTTTCCTTGCCGGTTTCAGGATCGGTAAAAACAACCTCTTCTTCGCCATCTTTAGTTTTGACTTTGATGTCTGTTAAAATAGTTTCGATAAACTCAATCCGCGCCTGCGAAGAGTGATCATCGACATTACCGGGAGAAATAAATTTAAACCGATTTTTTTGAAACTGGCAAAACTCCTCCGTCGTGTAATCCCGTAACACCAGAACAACGGTTTCCCCACAATAAGGAATTTCAATTTTTATAACTCCAGGATTTATATTAATTGTCATTCATGTCTCCCATCATTAAATGTTAAAGCAAGTATCCCGACTGTTCATTGATAACTTTAACGATCACCGAACCGTAGGTCGTCTCTTCCAGTACTTGAAATTCAGCGTTCACGGTCACCACTTCTCCATCCCTGTCTTTTTTTGCCTCTTTGTAAACCACCTTGGGGAAAATAAGGTCGCAGGAATAATTGAAGGCGCCTCCCGCGATAGCGGCTCCGGTGACGGGAATATGCAGAACATATTCAGTGCCATTTACCAGGCCGGATTTATGGCTATCGTCCTGCATTTCAAAAATCGCGGTCAGGGTTTGTTGAAAACGGTCACCATGTTCGGCCCTCGTTACATATCCGGAACTATCACCCATTTCATAAAAGGTTTTCGCCTGATTATTCATCGTCCAGTCAAAAGACAGCAAATCCGCTTTGAGCGATGTCGGCGAACCACCAACCGAAAGATCCCCTCCGGCAACCGTGCCCGAAATGGATCCGCCCCTGGTAAAATTGACATCTCCATATCTTAAATAAG
>PCTK01000151.1:3393-5811 GCA_002786505.1 Nitrospinae bacterium CG22_combo_CG10-13_8_21_14_all_47_10
CTTTCCCCATACCACCAAACTGCGCTTCGAGTTTAACGAAGTCACCTCTAGCCCCACTGATTTTCACAGACTTACCAAACAGCCCCGAAAAACGTTTATTGGCAATTCCGTCGTATTCCACCAGAGTCACAGACGGCAGGACAATATTGTTCAGGTCGCGTTCTATGAAATGCCGATAAACAGTGGGATCATTAATATTATCAGGCTGGTCGGTGGTGATTTTTCCCATAACCAATGCGAGGAAAAAGGCCAGGTTATGGGGCATGGCCCGTTGTTGATGGGTGCCATCCAACTTCCAGTTTAAAATTTCCTGAATAGAGGGTTCATTCAGTCCGGTAACCTCATTTTCATTCGTCTGTACTTCATTCGGTTGCACATCGGTAATAGGACCTTCAAAATTAAAAGCCGTGGAGATACCGGCCGGGGTCCCATAGCTCACTTCCTTAGCCATAGAAAATCCACGCCAGCCTGTACTAATACGCTTGGTGGTCATAAAAATATCCTCAAAAATTTACAGTCAGTTCAATTTGAGCGTTAGTGGTCGAAATAAAATAGTAGTATTCCCCTTTTTTAAACTGTTCTTCGTCCGTCGTGACCTCCCGGACGAAACCTCCGATCCCCAGATCGTTGTTGGAGCTTTTTTGCTTTTCCAACACCCTCTCAATATTGCCCACCACACTATAATGAGCAGTCAACCCAAGTTGGGGATCCCTTTGCCGGGTCACAGCAATCACCTGCGCCATAACGGTTTCCCGAATCTCATTGGTCGCTCCAGGCTCTTGCTGTTTGCCCTCGGCATTGGGGACAACTGCAATGGCAGGCAAGTCGGACGGGGCAAAAAACCGCGCGTCTTTCTCATTCTGCATGGAAAATCCCCGTTTGTGAGTTTCAAGAGTTTTGACATTTGCAGAATTGCCCACCCAGGGATCACTCAGCAACGTGGTTTTTATGGCAGTAGCAAGAGCGGTGTAATCCGTCACCAAATCTCTCCTTTAATTAAAATTTTTCTTAAGAACGGACTCAAAAACCTTTTCACTATCCTTTGCCGCCTCTTCAATAGCAGAGCCCAAAACCCGGAATGCAGGAGTGCCAGGATGCTTAACTTCTTTCACCGGATGCTTCGCCCCGGGCCAGAACAAAAGTTTATGGCCCCGAATGATATGTGGGCGACTGCCAAACTCAATGATTCCGGCCAAAGGCGAATTGCTTTCAAGCTTTCCAGTAAAAGGCCCATTCAGAAATTCAGATTTAATGGAACGGAAATAATTTCCCTTGCCCATATTCGGTTTGCGGGTTGTGGATTGGACCCTTTCCTTCGCCAGTTTTTCCGCATGTAGAGTTAACGCTCGGGCGGTATCACGGGCTACATTTTTAACCCTTTTCGATAAACCCAGGAAATGGGTTTTTATCTTTTCAAAAGAATTAAAACTCAAAATTTTTGCCATTGCAGTTTCCCAATTATATTTTGAACACTCGGTAGGGCTCCCACAAAGCCATTACCGCAGGTGGTATGAGTAAACGATTCAATTCCAAAAGGCCCGAGGTGGATTCATCGGGTTCATACAGTTTAGATTTGTTGGCAAACAATAGTTTTACCCATTGCAGAATGCCCTGCTTGATCGGTTCCGGAACACTGGATTCATCTCCAAAGCCAGCCACGAATTCGATTTCCAACGCATTCATTTTTCTAAGAGCATTGGGCCATGTATATCCTTCGTTCAAACCAATACGGCCAGGAGTGGACGCGTCATCCACCAGATATTTATTGGAATCAAAGGTGGTCACCGTATTGGCAGAGTCATAAGATTTAATATGAGTAACGGACTGCAAAGGTGATCGTGGAATCGAAAGCATAGGCCCGTCAGGCACCGAATCCAGCCACAGGGTCCAACTCTGGGTAATAAGCAACCGCCGGGTCCAGGTTTCGGCTTTTTGCCGAATAGCTGTAACCAGGGAATTGATCAACGCATCATCATCGCTATCCGTAATACGCAAATAGTTTTTAGCTTCGGTCAAAGAAACCGGTTCCGAGATGGGGGGATTTTTTACTATCAAAGCCATTATATTTTTCCGTTCAGGTTTTTACCCTCTTGCTGGTATTTTTATTTTCAGGGGCCTTGCCCCGGTCTTTCACGCTCGATTCAGTGACCTTGCGCGCCCAACGATGCTTAATGAAAACACTCGCCAATTCGTCCGGCACATCCACCGTTTCACCACGGATATAAGTTCTGACCACAACCCCATCGGGAGAACCTTGCCGGGTTTTAAGCATTCTGATTTTCATAAATATTGTCCAAAAAATTTCCCTTTCCCCTTTTTCAGCGAGACCTTTGCATAACACCGGGAGATTCTTCGCTTATGCTCAGAATGACATGCAGAAACCATCGTATTGTCATCCTGATGAGCCTTGGCGAAGAA
>PCTK01000065.1 GCA_002786505.1 Nitrospinae bacterium CG22_combo_CG10-13_8_21_14_all_47_10
GTTCCCTATGGCGACTGTCTTTGCGGCCGGGTGGCGGAGTCGGGTGAGTTGTTGATGAGCGAAAGTTGTTTCACCGATACCAGGCATGAACGCAGGTATGGCGGCATGCAGGCTCATGGGCATTATATTGTTCCGCTTAAAACCAAAGGTGATGCGCTTCTCGGTGTGATGTTTTTGTACACCAACACCCATCCCTCCTGGTATCAACATAGCCAGGAGGTGCTTCTTTCCATAGGTGGGCTGGTCGCCGATGCGATCAAACATAGCCTGGTGAAAGAAGAACTGGCCCGGTACCGAAACCAGTTGGAAGAGTTGGTTGCGGAAAGAACCGGGGATTTGAATCAAGCCAATATCCTTCTTCGAAAAGAGGTTGAGGAAAGGGCTAGCGCCGAGCACCAATTAAAAATCATCCGCGAACAATTGCGTAACCTGAGTAACCATCTGCAAAACATCCGCGAAGAAGAAAAAACCCGCATCGCCCGCGAAGTGCACGATGAGTTGGGTCAGTCGTTAACCGCGCTTAAAATGGACCTTGTCTGCTTGAAACAAGAATTGCCCGGCCTGCAACCGGACTTGCAGGAGCGCATTCAAACCATGTCTGGCCTCATTGATTCGACAATCACCTCAGTGCAACGTATTTCTTCGGAGCTGAGGCCGCAGATTTTGGATGTAATGGGCTTGTGCGAAGCCATTTCCTGGCAGGCCAGAGAATATCAAAAAAGAACCACTCTGCGGTTTGATCTCAACTGTGAACAGGTTTCTATCAACAAGGAGTTGACCACCGAGCTGTTTCGAATATTCCAGGAAGCCTTGACCAATGTTGTTCGCCATTCCCGGGCAGACCGGGTTTGTGTGTCTCTGCACCAGAATGCTGAACAAATAACTCTGGAAATAGGGGATAATGGCCAAGGTATGCCGCCTGAAAAAATTAACGCTCCTCAGTCTCTCGGGCTGATAGGAATTCGTGAGCGGGTTCTTTTTTTCGGGGGAGAGGTTGAGTTTCAAGGCGAACCGGGCAAAGGAACCCGGGTTATTGTCAAAACCCCACTTAAACCATGACTTCTAAATCAAATGTTATAAAAGTCCTTGTCGCCGATGACCATGCGGTTGTGAGGCAGGGTATCAAACAGATATTGTCCAAGACTCAGGACCTTGCTGTCATTGATGAAGCGGAAAATGGCGTGGAAGTGTTGCGGAAAATTAAAGCCCAACTGCCTGATGTTGTGGTAATGGATATTGAAATGCCGGTGAAAAGCGGTTGGGAGGTACTCCCGCAATTGAAAGCCTTGTACCCCAAACTCCCGGTCATTATATTGAGTATCCATTCTGAGGATATGTATGGAATGCGGTTTTTGAAAGCGGGTGCCTCGGCCTATTTGACCAAAGCCGGTGCCCCCGACCAACTTGTGCAGGCGATCCGAAAAGTTGCCAATGGCAGGAAATATGTCAGCCCGGAAATGGCCGAAAGGCTGGTCGATGAACTGGGAAAAGATTCTGACAAGTCGCCTCACGAAACGCTTTCTCCCAGGGAGTTTCAGGTCTTTTGTTCCATTGCTTCGGGTAAATCCCTGAAAGATATTGCCGAGGAGCTTTCGGTGGGGGTCACCACAGTGAGCACCCACCGGTCGCGCATTCTTGAGAAAATGAATCTCAAGTCCAACGCCGATCTCATCCATTACGCGCTTAAAAACAAACTCATCGAATAATTTCGCGGGTTCAATCCAATCCTCCCTGTCGTAATTTTACGACACGCCAACCCCGTGTTTGTTGACCCCTAAAACCCCAAGCCCAACTATATTTCTTATTCAGTTTTTCACCCATACTTGTACTAGATGAAAGAGATTCAGGAGGCAAGTGTGATGAAAGTTTTACTGTCCATAGACAACTCCAAAGGGATATTAGACCGGTTATTCAGGTTGATTCGAGGCATTCCGGGAGCGGACCTGATTACAGCACCCATAGAGTTGAATGAGATCATGGCGTATGTCCAGGGTTTTCAGCCAGATGTATTAGTGGTGGATTTGTGCCTGTCAGATGGAACTGCGATGGATGTCATGAGGGCTCTGGGGTTCACTAACAAGAAGCTCACCCTGATTATTTTGACGGATCAACCCTATGAAGATATTGAAAATCAGTTAAAGGCATTGGGCGCAGATTTTGTTTTAAACAAATCGCTGGAATTTGAATTGATTATAAAAATTTTAAGTCGCCTGGGTGAAAAGGACAGAGGAAGCCATCTGGCCGTTTGACTCATTTTCCAAGGAGGTGAAATATGTTTTATGAAGTTCGCATCTATAATGCAAAGAAGGAGCTTAAAAAAATTCTCTCCAGTCAGGAATTGAGCTATAGATACTGGAGGAGAATTAAAGATCAGGAACTGGGACTGAATCCCGGGCCGGGAAAGGTCAAGAGTTTAACCAATGATCTGAAAAGACAACTGGATGCGCAAATCCCGGGTTTTCTGCCGTATTAACCTGTTAATGAAAGAATAGAAGGTTATGATCTCAATATTAAAAAAAGCACGTTGGTCGCCTTATGCGGTGGGAGCAGGGATTGGGGTACTCTCATGGGTGACCTTTGCGTTGATGAATAAAGCTTTGGGTGTTTCCACAACAATGGTCCGGGCCGCGGGAGCAGTTGAGGGATTGGTGTCTGAGGCCCATATTAGATCAAACCCTTATTTCATTAAATATCTTGGAACCATGGACAAACCCCTCCCCGTTATTGAATGGCAGTTTGCTTTGGTGGTGATGCTGGTTCTTGGGGCGTTTTGCGCGTCATGGCTTTCTTCCACTCGCCTGCGCGAAACCGTTCCAGACCTTTGGAAGTGGCGGTTTGGTCCTTCAAGGTGGGTGCGTTTTGCCGGAGCCTTTTTAGCGGGGATTGTTGTGATTTTCGGAGCGCGTCTGGCGGGAGGTTGTACTTCCGGGCATGGAATTTCCGGCGGGCTTCAGTTAGCCGTTTCCTCCTGGATATTTTTCCTCTGTTTATTCGCGGCCGGGATTGTTACAGCCTGGCTATTGTATGGCAAGGGAGGCCAGGATCATGTTTGAACATTTTTTTGCGAATCCAGGCACCATACTTATGGGGGGAGTCACAGGTTTTCTATTCGGCTTCCTACTGCAAAAGGGCGGCGTGACACGATACAACGTGATTGTTGGCCAGTTCCTGTTAAAAGATTTTACTGTTCTAAAGATAATGCTGACGGCAGTGATCGTCGGCAGTGTTGGAATTTACGGCATGCGCACTTTGGGGTTGGATATCAACCTGCATGTCAAGACCGCGGCACTTTTGGGCAATGCTCTGGGAGGACTCATCTTTGGAGCAGGGATGGCCGTGTTGGGTTATTGTCCCGGGACGGCCGTAGCCGCAATGGGTGAAGGTTCCCGCCATGCCATAGCGGGAGTATTGGGGATGCTTGTCGGCGCGGGTTTGTTTGCTGAATCCTTTCCCTGGATAAAGAATCGTATTTTAAGTGTGGGGGATTTGGGAAAAGTAACCTTTGCCGATTTAACCGGATATTCCCCCTGGTGGTTCATCGCCGGTTTACTGATTGCCGGGGTGATAGGGTTAACGGCTCTGGAACGTTGGGAGAAAAATAACCGGTCCTGAGAGCACTCTCAAATTTGAGGTGTCTCAGGCCGTTTAAGCAGGAACGTGCTGAACCTTTCTGGCGCGAATATTTTGGAATCAAAATGAAGTACATTTTTTAAACTATTTTCATTACCTATTTAGGAGGTAGAAATGAAACGGACAATTAAAACTATTTTGATGATGAGTATTGTGAGCCTGGTGGGTTCAGGTTTTTTGGCAACTTCGGCTATGAGCGCAGGGCCTGCAGATGGATATGATATCCATGTTCAGGCTCCTCACATGATGGCCGATGGCACCGTAGGCGGTCCTTTCCATCACTACTGCAAGGGAATTTCTGATGAAATTCTGCAGTGTCTGTTGTTTGAAACAACAGACCCGAAAGCTCCGCTGAGAGCGATTGAATATTTTGTTGCTAAAGATCTTTCCCGCAAGTTGCCTCGCATCCAATGGCACCGGTTTTTTCATGACCACAAAGTAGAGATCGCCACCGGCAGAGTCCAGGTTCTGGATGTTCCGGCGGACCAGGCAAAAGCCATCGCTGAAGCCGCCGCGAAAACCGATGGCGTGATTTATCACTTGTGGCAGAAAGGCCAGGAATTTCCTGATGGTACCGTGACCTTTCCGCAATCTTTGGGTCATTCTTTTCCACAACCTGAATAACACCGCAAAGGGGGCTTTCGGGCCCCCTTTTTTTCGAGGTGACCCAAAATGCATAGAAGTGTTTTAAGAAAGATATTGCGCATATCCCTTGCGGGTTTAGTGACCGGGTTCATGCTGCCGGGGCCAACGCTGGCGGCTGATCCTGAAGTGCTGAAACCACGGGTGCCCGCTGACCAGATCGACGAGGCGAGATCGTGGGTCAACCCGTTTCCGGCCTCTCAGGAAAATATAGAAAAAGGCAAGGCGATATTTCACGGCAAGGGATTTTGCGTCACCTGCCACGCCAGAGATGGCAGAGGTTTGCACGACATTGAAGGGTTGGTGGGAAAACTTCCACGAAACTTTACCGACAAAAGCTGGCAGGCGGCGCGTGCTGATGGGGAGTTGTTGTGGATTCTGAAAAATGGCAGTGAGGGAACCGCCATGGCCAAATTTGTTCCCACGGTGTTTTCTGAAGAAGAGGCCTGGCATGTGATTTTGTATGTGCGATCATTTGGCAAGTGAAGAAAACCCTGCTGTGGACAGGGGAAAAGTGGCAGACTTCAGGTTTTTTTGTTAATAATGGGTCTAACATGCGAATGATCTGTTTAACTCTGATGGCTACTCTCCTGCTTGCAGGTTTGGCCCCTGCTTTCCACCCGGACAGTTATGTGCCGAGGGTTCCTCCTGAACTGCTGGAAAAACTTCAGGATATGGATAACCCTTACCCTGCGACACCTGAACGGATAGAAGCGGGGCAGGAAATATATTTCGGAAAGGGCCAATGCGTTACCTGTCACAACTTCGATGGGAAAGGGGTGGAACGCCCCGGTCATTCGCCGAGGGATTTTACGGATCGCAAATGGCAGGAGACCCGGACGGATGGGGAACTCATGTGGGTGTTGAGGAACGGAAGCCCTGGAACAGAAATGCCGGTGCGGGTGGGCAAGGTTATCAGTGAGGAGGAAGGCTGGAATGTCATCCACTTTATCCGCACATTTTCTCTGAGTAACTAATCGGATGCAAATTTTGAAGGTGTTCAATATGACGGAGGGGTTCAGCAAGCCTATTATAGTTGGAGCGGTTCTGGGAATATTTGCGCTCGGGATGGTATCCGAGGTTTTAGCGGGGCCGCCTATGGGGCATGGACATCGGCATCATTTGCGTAACTTTCGCGGACATCATGGACAGGGTTTTGCGGGGGATGGAATTTGTCCGCAGGATCGCTTTACAGCGCAGGCCCCCGAAGATATCAGCAATCGGCCCAACCCTCTGGAGCCCAGCCAGGAAGTGCTTTATGCCGGCGAATCTTTGTTTCAGGTAGATGTGCAACCGGCGGCCTGCAAAATCTGCCACGGTGTGACCGGTAATGGATTGGGCATTATGGCGCAGGGGCTTAATCCCCCGCCGAGGAATTTCAACTGCAAGGAAACGATGAAAGAAATTTCCGATGGCCAGTTGTTCTGGATCATCCGCAATGGTTCACCGGGAACGGGTATGCCTGCTTTTAAGGATTTGGAGGATAAAAAAATCTGGCA